>JAHCSD010000074.1 GCA_018609185.1 Patescibacteria group bacterium | reverse complement strand
GTCCCTGTCGTCTACATTTTTGCAGGGTTAGGATTTTTTGTTCTATATGAATGGTTCAGGAAATTCGCCGCACGAAAAAAATTCAACCGGATAACCCTATGGGCGTTAGGAGTTGTTTTTCTGCTTGCGGCAGCCTTTCTCCCGTTTGATTCGTATAGAAGCTGGGGTGAAAAACCAGAAGTGCGGGCGGCGTTTTCAAAAAAACTGGTTGATATAGGAAACTATTTAATTGGTGTCTATCCCGGTACCGCGAACAATTCAGGATATACTGCCTATGTGGTTGACGAAGAAGGACCCTGGGAACCCGGAAATTCCATTGCTATCCGCCCCATTCAATTTATTACCCACAACAAAATTGAACCAGCATATATTTTCTATAACGATGTGGGAAAACTCAACGTGAAAGAAGACCAGCAGATACTGGTTATCCCCATACATACCGATGCTGAAATCTATCGCCACCTTCTTGGGGAATATGGCGAACGGCTGGAGCTTACCGTCTATAATAAATTCATTGTAATCAGGATAAACCCCGTTCCTCTCTGATAAGGAACTGTGGTATTATAGAATTAGGGCTCTAGGACTCCGAGATGAAATTCGGAAACACATTTACCCCGTACAATCCAAGTCTTAAATAAAGAACTAAACCGATGAAGAGACACATCCCAAACAAAAAAGAGTCTTCCCTTTTGGAAAATGGATCTACGGGGTTTACATATACTGCTGCAACTATTCTCCTGGTTATCATGACCCTCCTTGCCTTCTTCTCAATGAGGGGGGATTCTTTAACATTTGACGAAATGTCTCATATTCCGGATGGGTATTCGTATCTGGTTACTCGAGATTACCGTCTTAACCCGGAGCACCCGCCTCTCGCAAAGGACCTTGCCGCGATTCCACTTCTATTTCTTGACCTCAACTTTCCGCAAGAAAGCGAAAACTGGAGGACATGGACACCGGACCAGCAGTGGCGCTTTGGACCGGAATTTCTGTATAGAGCCGGCAACGACCCGGACAAGATTGTTTTTCTCGCGCGCCTCCCCATGATCGGACTCCTGATTCTTCTTGGAATGTTTATTTTCAGATGGGCAAAGAAGCTCGCAGGGAACAAAGCCGCGCTTATCGCACTCTCGCTTTTTGCGTTTTCTCCCACGTTTATTGCCCACGGAAGACTGGTCACCACTGATGTGGCGGCAACTCTCGGGATTTTCGCCGCGTTCTACTTTTTCTTTAACTATCTTTTTGATCCTTCAAAAAAGAATATGGCGCTTTTCGGCACCATATTAGGCATAGGGCTTCTCTTTAAATTTACCGTGGTTCTCGCAATTCCCATTATGGGAGTTCTCTGGATTTCGTATTTGGCACTTGAGACTTTCCGCAGTAAGAAATCCTTCTTCTCAAAATTCACCCGTACTCTACTCATTCAGATCCCCCGATTCTTCATAGTAATTGTCCTTGCATTTCTTGTAGTGGGTCTTGTCTATACATTTCATGTTTCGGGATACGATCCTAAGACCCAGAAGGCGCATACCGAAAATACGGTCGCAATGTATAATGACAATCCATCCTCAAACCCGGTATATAGAACTCTCATCTGGATGTCGGATAAACCCGTGCTTCGTGCCTATGAACAGTACTTCCTGGGAATTACTATGAACTACAAACGCTCAACATTCGGGAACACAACGTTCTTTATGGACCAGATATCCGCGGCGGGCTGGAGAAGCTATTTCCCGATTGTCTATGCAATAAAAGTTCCGCTCGCGCTTCACGTCCTTACGTTTTTGTCTCTCCTGCTACTTCTTGGGCGCTTGCAGAATATTAAAAAAGGCACGCGAGGCCAACAAATTCACTCTTTCGTAAAAACCTACTTCGTTCCCATTGGATTTTTTGTCTTTATTCTCTTCTATTGGGGGTTAAGTATTCGAAACAACCTTAATATTGGGATACGTCATGTTCTTCCCACGTTTCCGTTCCTCTATCTGCTTATTGCAATTCCGGTAAGCAGGTGGCTCGACGAAAAACTCCCTCACGAACAAGTCTCAATCAAAAAAGTTATTACCCATCCCGTTATCACTCTGCTTAAGTATCTTGTGCTGACCTCCTTATTCTTCTGGTATATGGGAAGCGCGATTCAACAGTACCCCCACTACATATCTTATTTCAATACACTCGCAGGAGGAGGAGCCGAAGGACATAATTATGTGGTCGACTCCAACCTTGACTGGGGGCAGGACTTTAAACGACTTCAACAATTTATTAAAGACAATGACATTGACCGTATTCATCTTGACTATTTCGGGGGGGCTGATGCGGCATACTATCTCGGCGATGCATTTGTCCCGTGGTGGTCAGATCTTGGGGCGCCCGAAGGCTATTTTGCGATTTCGCTCACCAAGCTCAAGGGGGCGCATGCGGTCCCTGTAAAAGGCTTCACCATGCGTAAAGAAGAACAATATGAGTGGCTTCGAAATGAAACGCCCATAGCTAAAATTGGACATTCGATATGGGTATACCATTTTGAATAAATCAGAAGCACGAAGCACGAATTTCGAAACAATATAAAAATTCAAATGTTCAAATGACCAAAACATGCGACGTTTAGAATTTTGAATTTCGGTCATTAGGATTTGTTTCGGATTTCGATATTCGGATTTCGGATTTCCTTTACGAAGTAAAGGTATGACTACTGAAGAAAAAATACAAAATATTCATGCCCTGCGCTGGATTATCAACGCGCGGTGGTTCACCGTAACCCTCTTTTTTCTGTTTACCGAGATAGTGCTTCGGTATGTCCTCGACTCTGAAGTCCGGGTTCCTACCTATCTCAAGATTGTTATCCCGGTATTTTTCTATGCCTCTGCGCTTTGGCTGCTCTGGATAATTCGGGACGAAATAAGGACAAGTGAACGAATAGTACGTTTTCTTAACTTCTTTATTATTCCGTCTGACATCGTTATCTTTACCATTCTACTCTATTTTGTGGGGGGGCTGGGGAGTTACCTGGTTACGTTTTACTTTTTTGTTATTATTGCCAGTATTCCGATTTATCGGCCAAAAGGCATTTTGTTGGTTGCGCTCGTCTCATCCATAAGCGTCGTAGGCGAATATATCTTGGAAAGAACCGGGGTTATCCCCCCGAGCCCATTTGGCCAAAGTCTTGCTCAAGCCCTAAATATCCCCGGGGGTACTGCGGTCACCATTCCGCAAAATACCGCATTTGCGTTCCTCGGAACATTTGTAATAAGTATCTTTGTTGCCGCCATTATGGCGAGTTTTATCGCAGGTGGATTTCGAAGCACTACAAAAAGTCTTTGGAAAGAACGAAATAAAATTTCTCTTATTATCTCTGACCTGCCGGATGGAATCATAATCACAGATGAATTCGGAAAAATATCATTTATTAATAAAACGATAGAATCCCTATTCAATATAAAAAAGGAAATGGTAATAGGGGAACGGATAACCCGGACAATGGTTGACGAAAAACCAAAGCTTGCCCCTCTCTATACTATCCTCAAGGAACGTGTCCCGCCGGGAGAAAAAATAGAAATCAATATGGAGCAATACCTTAAAACCTTCCAAATTTTAGACATTCATTTACATGATGAGGGAAAAAGCATGGGGGCAGTACGAATCCTCCACGATATCTCACGAGAAAAGACGATTAGCCGCCTTAAATCGGAATTTATTTCGATCGCCGCCCACCAGTTGCGCACCCCCCTTTCAGCAATCAAGTGGACCCTCCGAATGATGCTTGACAAAGACGTAGGAAGCGTTACAGAAGAACAGGAGAAATTCCTGGAACGAGGGTACGAAACCAATGAACGAATGATTAAACTTGTCTCAGACCTCCTCAATGTATCGCGCATTGAAGAAGGAAGATTTGGGTATGAATTTATCCCCTTTTCGGTTGAAAAAGTGATTGACGATCTTCTTCCTGATTATAAACTACAACTCGAAAAAAAGAAGCTAAAATTAACATACAAAAAACCGGAAGAAAAACTTCCTCCGATTAAAATGGACCCCAGAAGAATGCGGCTCGCATTACAAAACCTTCTTGAAAATGCGATCCACTACACTCCTCCACAAGGAGAGATCGCGCTTTCGATTTATATGGATAAGAAAAAAGATACTGTGGATATAACAGTGAGTGATAC
>JAHCSD010000073.1 GCA_018609185.1 Patescibacteria group bacterium | reverse complement strand
CATAGCGAGTAAGCATACACCACTATTTTACTATGATTAACTACTTCCTCTACGCCCGCAAATCAACTGATGTTGAAGACAAGCAAGTTCTCTCCATTGAAGCACAGCTATCCGAATTGCCCTCGCTCACCAAGAGCGAGGGCTTGAAAATTGCGACGGAGTTTGTGAAGAGCAATCCGCAAAAATGCCCAGCCCTACCGGTCCGCAAAAGAATAGCCAAAAGCTCCGAGTCCTTAAGATTCTCAGCTCCTTTGGCCACAAGTTTCTCTCTCGGCCTATCAACTTTTGGTAAATCTTTAATTTTCATAGTTTTCTATATCTCGTACTTCGGCCTTGTCCAATTCGCTCGATCTTCTTCAGGCGCATTAATTTATCCAGTGCTTGTCTGACTGTGGGTTGAGCAACGTTTGTATTTTCGGCAATCTCGCCAGGCCCGGCGCTCTCGACCTTCTGCAGATAGTCCCATACTGCCATTTGTTTCTTTGTGAGTAACTTTTCGACTTTTTCTTTTGAGAGCAGCTCAACTGCCATCTTGGCTTGCTCTAATAGAATGGTGAAAAAGAAGTCAAGCCAAGGCACAATATCGTCCTGTTTGGCATCAAGGGTCTTTTGAGTTTTACGGAGGGCAATGTAGTATTCTGGCTTGTTGTCTTCAACAAACTTCTCGTGTGAAATGTAAGGCATATATAAATACCCCTCCTTGAGTAAAAGAAGGTTAGTAAGGATACGGGAAAGCCGGCCATTGCCATCTTTGAATGGATGAATAGCCAAAAACTCAACAAGGAAGTTACCGATAATGAGTAGCGGGTGATATTTTTTTTCTTTGAGTGTTGCTTGGGTCCATTCAATCAACTCCTGCATTTCTTTGGGAGTAAGATATGCGGGCGTAGTGTCAAAGAGAACTCCGATGCGATTGCCGGCCGCGTCAATCATCTCAACTCTATTCTCACCCTTTTTGTAGTCTCCCCGATGTCTCTCGTCTTTCTCAACATATTTCAGCAGTTCTTTGTGGAAGTGCTTAATCGCGCTCTCGTTGAGCATAAGCTTCTTCCACGAATCAAATACATTTTCCAGCAACTGGTAGTACCCCTTAACCTCCTGCTTATCACGATTCGCGAATTTCTTAATATCTATACCGCGCATCAGTTTCTCAACATCCTCATCTGAAAGGTGAGAACCTTCGATACGAGTAGATGCACCGGTTGAGGTAATCAGAACAGAGCGCTTGAGACGCCCTAAAACTTGGGGACTGAGCTCTGCACCTGTGATCCACCTTCCCTTCAACTCGTCGATTTGAGCTATTTTTGAGACAATATCAGGTGGGACGTGCTCGAGCCGATGATCAAATTTTGTATTTTTTGCCAGCATATTAAATAATCTGATATTTCCAACTAGGGGCTCTAGGACCCCCATAGTATCAGAATAACTGTGAAATACCGTAGTTATTAATCTGATATAATCAACTATATCAGATTATAACAGATTAGTAAAGGGGTATCCCAAACTTAAATTTTCTTTAGTTCGGGATAGCCGCCTTATCCCAAACTTACCATAAATAGAGTTATCCACTTTGCAAAAGAAGCTACAAGGATTCTTGGCAACTTGAACTTTAAGAAGAAACGGGCAATAGTAGTAAATGTTATAGATAAAATAATAGGCACGCAAGAAAAATTACAGGTTTATGGTTACATACCAGTAACAGCAAATAATCATGTCAGGTACAAAACTATCGGTCGGTATCATAGGTTTACCGAATGTCGGTAAATCAACACTCTTCAAGGCGCTCACTAAGAATCCGGTGGATATTTCTAATTATCCTTTTACCACGATTGACCCCAATGTGGGCATAGTTGAAGTACCCGACGAACGGCTTGCGAGTCTCGCAGAACTCATAAAACCCGAAAAAACAATTCCTACTATTATCGAATTCGTAGATATTGCAGGACTTGTAAAAGATGCGCATAAAGGCGAGGGGCTTGGGAATCAATTTCTCGCGCGCATCAGAGAAGTTGATATGGTCTTGCATGTGGTGCGCGCGTTTGAAGATGCGCAAGTGGCTCATGTCGAAACAACCGTTGACCCTAAACGAGACTTCGAAATCATTAAAACAGAACTTGCAATGAAAGACCTTGAAACTATTGAAAAACATATGGAAAAACTTTCAAAAGAAATAAAGGCGGGAGACAAAAAAGCAGCTCAAGAAAAAGAAATGCTTATCGAGATAAAAAAACAACTGAACGAAGGAAAGCCTCCTACTACAACGAATGAAGTGCCCCACCTTCAACTTCTCACGGCAAAAAAAGGTATTACGATAATTAACTCCCGGGACAAGACCCCCCCTACTATTCCTGATCCGCACATAACTATTGATATTAAGCTGGAAGAAGAACTTGCAGAACTGACCGCAGAAGAAATACAAGAACTGGGCGAAAAATCTCATCTTTCCGAACTGATCACCGCATGCTACAAAACGCTCGACCTTATTACATTCTTTACTATTAAAGGCGGAAAAGAACTCCGCGCATGGACGCTTAAAAACGGGGAAAATGCAGAGGAAGCCGCCTATCGTGTCCATACCGATTTCGGTGAAAAATTTATTAGGGCCGAGGTTATATCATATGAAAATCTCACAAAAGCTGGCTCTTGGCACCGCGCACGCGAAACCGGGGTTTTACAAACCGAAGGAAAAGAATATGTGGTAAAAGATGGCGACATACTTGAATTTAAGATATAGCTGTGATACACTACCATTCATGGAAGAAAGCGAAACAAAAACCGAAGAAATAATAATGGAGAAGAAGGCTCCCTACGAGATGGGTTTTTTAGTTAATGGAAAACTAACCCAGGAGCAAGCGGAAGACTATACAAATCAAATAAGATCGGCTATCCAAGATGATGCCCGGGGCATCATCACAGAAGAGTCTCAGCTTCACAAAAGAAAACTCGCCTACCCCATCAATAAAGAACGAAATGCATATTTTGGCACAATGAAATTTGATACGGCAAAAACTGATCTTCAAAAACTGAATGAGAAACTGAAATTTGAACAAAATCTTGTACGGTATCTTATTTTACTCATAGATCCTAAAAAACTATCAGATGCTAAGCCCCGAAGAAAACCGAGAACAGCGGCCGCACCCATTGCGCCAAAGACAGAAAAGAAACCATCAGAAGAAATAAAAATAAAGGAACTCGAGAAAAAATTGGAGGAGATCATAGAGGGCTAAGGGCTTTCTCTAAATTTTCGAGCCCGCACGCGAAGAAAATTTACCTAGAAAACCTTACCCCGTTAGATGAGCGAGCTTGTTCACCCCGTTAGATAACTATCTAATGGGGCAGGCTCTATCTAATGGGGTGCTCAATTTTATAACCAATCGCCAGATATATAAGCTCGTTCCGACTCGCTTATATATGGGCTCTTGGGCAAAATTGGCATGAATCTAAACAAAGCCATTATAATCGGCCGGGTAACGCGAGACCCGGAACTACGCACTACATCCGGCGGGCAATCGGTGTGCTCATTTGGAGTCGCAACGAACAGGGTCTGGTCTGATCCAGACACAAAAGAAAAACAGGAAAAAACCGAGTTTCACAACGTCGTTTTGTGGAGAAGGCTTGCCGAGATAGCGAATCAATACCTTGCCAAAGGAAGCCTGGTAATGATAGAGGGACGCATTGAAACTCGCTCCTGGGAAGGGCAGGATGGAAACAAGCGCTACCGAACTGAAATTGTAGCAGAAAACATGCAGTTGGGACCCCGTTCGGCTTCGGGCGGATCAGCGCCAAGTGGATCAGCGCCTGAAGAATCTAAGGAAGAAACACCTTCTGAAGAAACACCACCAAAAGAGGAGGAAATTGACGTAAAGGATATACCGTTTTAAGGGCTTTCTCTAAATTTTCCAGCCCGCACGCGAAGAAAATTTAGCGAGAAAACCTTACCCCGTTAGATGAGCGAGCTTACGAGCTCTATCTAACGGGGTGCTCATTGTTCTAACAACTCAGCGTCGCAAACAAGTTTACTTGCTTCGTTGAGAACATTGGCACATGCAGTGTTACTTTTGCTCTCGGGCGCAAAAACAAATTGATTATAAAGACGTAGAGACCCTACGCCGGTTTATCAGTTCTCAGGCAAAAATAAAACCGCCCAAAAAGACGGGGACTTG
>JAHCSD010000072.1 GCA_018609185.1 Patescibacteria group bacterium | reverse complement strand
GGTAAATACGGATTTATTGTGTATGCCATATGGCTAAATCGTACCATAGAGTGTTGCAAAGGTATTGAAACATTACGCTTTGTTGACTTTTTTATTTTAATATGCTATAATTAGCTACAGTAATAAAGGAGTTTGAAATGAGAAACAAAACAGATGTTGCTTGCGGGATTTATTTTGCCCTCACAGGATGGAGCCAGGACAAGACCCGATCTACCAAATTCCTTATGACAGCCTTTCGGTACATGGATCTTAAGGCTAACGTTTACAGTGATTCTGACAAAGGATTTGTTGCCACCGGAAAAGATAAGAAGCAGGCCGAAGCATTTATTGAGGCGGTACGAAATCGACTGGGGCCGGGAGAACAATTCAACCAAGCAATAGATGAAATTGAACGCTTCCTTGATGAGTTCAAAAATGGGAAAGACGTGAAACATCCCCTTTGGAAGTCATTCTGTTCGCTCCTCAACTTCTTCTCGAAAAACAAGAGTTCGCAACAAAAGATCTCGTAACCCATGCGGGGTCTTTTAAAATGTTCTGGACTTGAAGAATGTTCAATACTATAGTATAAGAGTACTGTAACGCATATGAAAAAAGACATTCATCCAACCTATTTTCCAAAAGCAAAGATGATTTGTTCCTGCGGAAATATCGTACGCACGGGCTCCGTAAAAGAACTTGTGGAGGTGGAAATTTGTTCAAATTGCCATCCGTTTTATACTGGACAAGAAAAGCTTGTGGATACCGCAGGCCGTGTCGAGAAATTTAAGACACGCGCGGGGAAAAAACAAGCGGACGTCAAGGCACGAAGAGAAAAGAGAAAAGCGAAACGAGAAAAACGGATAAATAAATGATGGACGCACGCAAAGAAAATATTCAAAAGGAACTCGATGAGTTGAAAGAAATTCTTGAAAACGAAAAAGATGAAGATTTGAAACAACTCGCGCGAGAAGATAAAGAAAGACTTGAAAAAGAAATCCAGGAACTTGAAGGACCACACGAACGCATGGAACGAGCCATTGTGGAAATACGTCCTGCAGCGGGTGGCGAAGAAGCTGCTCTCTTTGCCTCAAATCTTTTTCGCATGTACCAGCACTATGCGAAAAAAAAAGACTGGGAACTTACCATTCTTGATAGCGACGTGCGCGAAATGGGAGGCTACAAGGATGTAACGTTTGTTCTTAAAGGCAGGAGCGCGTATGAAAAAATGAAACACGAGGGCGGAGTCCACCGCGTCCAGCGAATTCCTGAAACAGAAAAAAGCGGAAGAATTCATACCTCCACCGTAACCGTGGCGGTGCTTCCTTATGTCGCGCGTCAAGATTTTAAAATTAATCCAAAAGAAATTCGCATTGACGTATACCGGGCTTCCGGCCCCGGAGGTCAATATGTAAATAAAAGAGATTCTGCGGTGCGCGTCACCCACCTTCCCACGGGAATTATTACCACCTCGCAAAGCTCACGAACACAGGTCCAGAACAAAGAAAATGCACTTAGTGTTATGGCGTCAAAACTTGCGCAAATCGAACGAGAAAAAAAAGAAAAAGTGGTCGGCGCGAAGCGTATGACACAAATAGGTACCGGAGACCGAAGCGAAAAAGTCCGCACCTACAACTTCCCACAAGACCGCATCACCGACCACCGCATCAAAAAAAGCTGGCACAACATTGAAAGCATCCTCAACGGCAACATGGATCCAATAGTAAAAGCACTACAAAAGATAAGTGACAACTGATTGATAATCATTATAAATTAGTAAAGGCCCAGATTTTAGATCTGGGCCTTTTTGCTTTTCTTAAAACCTATCTCTGACGCTAATACCGGTAATCTTAAACTTACTATTGGGGATTCGTCTATTCACGGTTTTAATAATATACCGAGCAGCATCCTTGAACTCTTTTGGATCAGTCACAAGAGCAGAGAAACTTCCAGCAGAGAAAAGTGGGTCGCCGCCAACACCGAATGATTGTCTGACGCAGGGAAGCGTCGAGAGTAGTTCCTGCACGACCTCTTCGAATCGTGGGTATGTTGACCCATGAGAAAGACGTGTTCTGCGTTGGAGATTTGCTTCCGCTAGCTTAGCATCCTGTTTTGCTGTCCAAAAAGATGGTGGTCGGTCAGCACCTGGTAGGTCTGGAAACTCTTCAAGGTATCGTTGTTGTGCTTCATCGTGTGCCGAACGCTGCCATTCCACAAAGACAGTAACTACGGGACCCTCTTTGAAATACCACGGCTTTGCATCTTTATCTCGAGATGTTCCCCGATTCAATCCTCGTAGTATTCGTCCAATTAGTGATAGACCTTCTTTCTTCTTGGTCACTGTGTTCTCCTCTGTTGAAACTACAGTTGGTTCTTTTGCGACGTATCCCCTGGCCACTGCCTCACGATGGAGGACATCAAGCGGCTGAAAATGGTCGCCCCTTCGGCATGCGATGCCAAGCACGCCATTACGCAATTCTATCAAAAGCTCGTCGCAACGACGACCTTCGAGCTGCGGGTGCGGCTCTGGACATCGAATACCCTCTTTTTGTGCTCCCCTTGCGATGGACGTAGCCATACAAACCCTCCTTTCTTTTTAAGGCGCTTGGAAGCAACATTAGAGCTTAGCATCTCTATTCAAAAATGTCAAGCTCAAGGAAAAACTAAAAATCCCAGTATAGGTTTCAAAAAGCTTTCGGAGAGCGAGCGGGCATGGTCTCCGACGAACGTCGGAGGAGCGAGCTCGAGAACAGAGTGGCGAAATCCACGCTGGGGATTTCGACCACGTCTTTTTGACGGCCTATGCTGGGGTTTTTATTCCTTTGAGTTAAGTAAATCGATCTGCTCCTGATAGAAATTGGCAAGATCGAGGACGCTGTCGCCGTAAAAACCGAAGGCGGGATTATCCCAGTTAGAACCTGCAAAATAGATCATTGCGGCTTGCCATTCGTCTTCATATCTTTGAGAATCCGCACCAGCTGCCGCCAATTTTATTCCTGCGGCGGTCAATGCGTCATCTAAGTCCCAGGGAGAAGGAGGATCATGCCCCGTGATTTCTGTAACTCTTGCTTCATATCCAAGCCACGTAGTGGGCAAAAACTGCGCGGGGCCCAAGGCGCCCCCCCAGCCATACGAAGGCTTGGCGGAAACCGGCGTAGTTTCGGGATCAAGCCCAAGCTTCTCGGTAATTTCGAAAAACGCGTCCCAGTCTCGCGGATGCATATCTTCATACCATACGCCACGGCCTACATTAAAGCCCCAGTCAGATTCTTTTTTGAGTAACGCAAGAAGAAGCGCCTCGCGAATCCCCGTCTTATGCGATATGGGTCTTACTTTCTCAAGTGCCTCTTCAAATTCTAACGAAATCCCAAAGCCGGTCAATTGATACAGTTCTTTTCTGATGCGTGTAAGATCGTTGCTCGCAAACGAAAGCCGTTTTTGGTATTCCGATTCTTTACCTCTTGTTTCTTTAAGAAGCTGATCTTTTTCTCGTTTTGCTTCCTCAAGAGAACCCTTTTGAACAATAACAAGGCTCTTGTACTCCAACTGCTCATTCCGTTTATCTATAAGAGCTTTTTCTTCTTCCTCGAGCCTGTCTCGCAACTTCTTAATTTCAACGAGGGACTCCTGAAGCGCTCCCTGAACACTTGTCAGATTTGAAATATCGCCAAAAAAATCGGAAAAATTATCTGAGCTCAACACAATTTCTAAAAACCCGACTTCTTCTTTTTCGTAGAGCGTACGGAGAAGTTCACCCAGATATTCACGCTCATTTATTATTTTTTCCTTAAGTCGTACCAATTCTTCCTGTTTGAGACGGATCTCTTCTTCGGTTTCCTGAATGAGCAGGTTTACCCGTTCAATCTCAAGCTCGGTTTTTGCTATTTTTGCGTCCAGAAGCTCAAGTTCTTCTTTTAATGTTGACTTAACCACTACGGCTTCCTGTATAAATTCTCTATACTCCTTAATCTCTTCCTCCAAAACCTGAATTTGCTGGATAATCCCCCCTATATCAACAAACTCACCTTCCATTCCCTCCTCATTTTGAGCGGAAGAAAAAAATGCGAATGCAAATAACAACAAAACAAAAACCGCATATCTTGCGGAGTTAAAAGTATGATTTCGGTATGGCCTCATGCGCTTTTAAGAGAGGATGCCAGTATAGGTGTCAAAAAGCTTCTCGGAGGTGAGATCGGAAGAGCGTC
>JAHCSD010000008.1 GCA_018609185.1 Patescibacteria group bacterium | reverse complement strand
GCTCTTCCGATCTGCCGTGAGCCCAAGTTCCCCTTCCTGAGTAATGGTGTTAAACGGGGCGAGATAGCTTGCAGGCATGTTGGGCGCCTCAGAAAACACGCCCATTCCACCATTCATCTTATTACAGGCTCCGTTGGGAAGAACCGCTCGTGGATGACCTTCGGGAAGTGTCCCTATAAGCGACAGGTTCATGGAGCCGACGAGCTCAGAGATATCTGCCTCTTCAGCTTCCACATACGTCACCTTTCCGATGCCCACCTGGCCACGGCGCGAATATTCAACTTCTTCCACGGGGAATTTTAAGTATTCATTATTGAATTCAGTATTAAGCCGCCACTTGCAGTTGGGGCAAATATCATCTTTGAGCGGTATGCTGATTTTCAGCTCGCGCGCAAGCTCTTCCCGGATATGTCGGGGGAGAACCCGAAGAGGCGAATCCCACATGTGACATCCAAACTCTTCATTGGAAAGAACGCTCTCAAGCACAAACATAGATTCCTGCTCAAGTAATGTTCTGACTTTATCAAGAAACGAGGTCTTTCCTCCGCCCACAGGCCCCACAAGCCAGACAGCCTGGCGCGCATCTTCAGAGTCCATCGCGGCCTGATGAAGAAAGCTCACAAAAAACTCTATGGGCTCTTCAAGGCCAAAAAATTCAGGGAATGCCTTGTAGCGAAAGATTACCTCGTCTCGCCGAAGTCCCAAGGCTCTAAAAAGCTTAGGATTATCCTTAAACCTGATTTCTTCACGCCCAAGTTTTTCGACCACCACGCGATGCAGTTTTTGATGAGGCGTCTCTACGATCTCCGGCTTATCTAGCGCAAGCTCCAGATAGTCCTTAACAGTACCCTTAAAGAGCTCTCTCTTGCTTTTGCGAACACGGTCTCCGCGTGCAATCTGATCTAAAATCGCTTCAATACTCTTAGCCTGGCCCATAGCCAAACCTCCCTTTGCCTGAAACTGGATTTACGTACATTTTCAATGAGCACATTCACCCTATCAAATGCCTGAAAACGTGTCAATCCTTCGGCGGGCTCAGGATTGATACTGAGCTTGTCGCCCATTCGAATCCCTCAGGGCGACCCTGAACGAAGTTGAACGGGTCGAAGTATCAATGATTTTAGGGGCCGTTCTGCTTTTCCTGCTTTTTGGTTCGCGTAGTTGCTTCAGTCTCCCATGGAAATTGAATCCAGTCGTCTTTTTTTTCGTGGAGCCAAAACGTGGGTTCAAAGGAACTATCAGGGTTATAAAAAATCGTAAGGGACATATGGGGCCGAATCTCGCTCAATGTGAATCCTCTGTCGGAAATATCATCCACCACAAGGGTTGAAAGGCCAATCTGGTTTCGTTTTGTGATAATGGGTTTATCAAGCAAGTGGCTCATCCAAAGAGCAATGGCGACCCCTCCCCGGGGCACGCCATACAAATTCTGAATATGCCGCCACGCGTCACTTGCCTTCACCATCCCGGAAAGTCTCTTCATATCACGATCAAATTCTTCAAGGGTGTAGATTCTCATAAAACATGCTCCTTACTATTTTTCAATGTACTGCTCCTTAGACTCTAGGACTATGGTATTTTCTCTACGTGGAAAATTTTCTCATAAATTTTCTCAAGCTCTAAAAGCCTTTTTCTGTCTAAATGAGACAGGTGTTTTAAGTCTTCGAGCGCATCGTCGAGTTCCGAATTCGGGGTAACGTCAAGGATAATCTTGTTTTTTCTTTCCCGGAGTAATCTCTGTATAATTGACCAAGAGCCGAGAGTGGCAAACGCAGCAAGAAAGAAAAACCCGAATCCCATGAGAAAAACTGAAACTATTCTTCCCCCCCATGTCTCGGGCAGAATATCTCCAAGCCCAAGAAGCGTCGCGGTTCCAAAAGAAAACCAGAGCGCATCGGCGTAACTCGCAACCTGCGCATTTAAGGGCCCCTCAAAGTAATAAAAAACTCCTGCCCCCACAAAAATGGAAGTGAGTGTACCTATAAAGATATAAATAAATAATGTCCTCATGCCGATTTTACCCGCGAGCTACGCGAGCGGTTAGAAAATCGAGCACCCCGTTAGATAGAGCTTTTACCCCGTTAGATAACTATCTAATGGGGCAGGGCTCGCTCATCTAACGGGGTAAGGTTTGGCAGCCGCTCATCCGCCCGATGCGGATTCACGGGCCAAGCCCTTATTCTTATTATAACAATATAAAAATAGAGGGCAATGCCCTCTATTCATTTTTTTCAACTTCTTCGATAAATTTTCGAACTTCCGTGATTGATATCTCTCCTACTATTTTTCCATCTTCTTCTACAAAGAACAGTGAAGATTCTGATGCCCGGCTCTTATCAAGTAATTTATCTAACCCAAGGTCGCTTGAGACCACAACGTAGTCCTCTAAGTCCAAGGTTGACCTCTCGGTAGGAACAGCAAATTCTCTCATGCAGTCTTTTACTTTGAAGAAAGTGAAAAGATACCCAAGGTAAGACCCCTTTGCAGCCATCATTACAAAGAAGCCGATAAACAACGTCCACCAGGGATTCCAGTACAAATACTCGGGTGCGAGTACTATGAGAGCCACGCCGGCGAGCCCCGCCGCAATGAGTAGCTTCCCGAAAAATTCTCCCAGTTGAGTAGCTTGCCGCATCGACTTTAACGCATTTCCCGTTAGCTTCCAGAGAAGCGCCCGCGCAATGAAGCGGCCCCCGTCAAGGGGGTAAGCGGGAATTGAATTAAACACACCTATTGCCCCATGAAGAATCGCAGCGAGGAATACCACCTTTACAAGGGTTTCGGCGCTAGAAGGAATCACAAGTGCAGCAACAAGAAAAAGTACGCCTGCAATAAGAAAACTCATGAGGGGGCCGGCTATACCTATCAGAAACTCGTCCTTGGGGCTTCGGGGCTGCTCATCCATAAATGCCGCGGCCCCAATGAGTACAAATTCCATCTTGGAAACGTTTATTCCACGAAGCTTCGAAACCACTGCGTGTGAAAATTCATGCAGGAAAAGACCGAAGAAAAAAAGAGCTGCGAAGAAAAATCCGGTTAAGATCTTAGGAAACATGCTGCCGGAATGCATACCAGATCCGATCCACACGATATAGGCAAGAATAAAAATCCAGCTTATGTTTATCTCTATATCTACGTCCCATATCCGAAAAATCCTAAATGATTTGCCGAAACCAAACACTGTCTACCACCTCTCACCATCATTTCAGATGCTATGCTTGACAAAGAACTAACGTTCATTATAACAACTTTTGAAGATTAGTAAAGCCCCGTATCTCGCGGGGCTTCGGGCCTTAATATACTTGAGAGTCTTTATTTAGAAACTTATCTCCTTGTTAAACCTGGTGGCGCCAAGGGGATTTGAACCCCTGTACCAAGCTTGAAAAGCTTGTGTCCTGGACCAGGCTAGACGATGGCGCCTAAAAACAAACCTATTGTAGCCAGAAAATTGAATTTAGACAAGGATTATAGTACGATTACTCCTATGATAATCTTGGGTATTGAAACATCGTGCGATGATACATGCGCATCTATCGTAAAAGCAACGGGCCGGAAAAACCCGACGTTTGAAATACTTTCAAACGTACGTTCTTCCCAAATAGACATCCATCAAGAATTTGGTGGGGTGGTACCAAACCTTGCTGCACGCGCGCATGTGGAAAATATGAATCCTGTTCTTATAAAAGCTTTTAAAGATACGGGGCTAAACATTTCGAAAGGAAAATCGGGCATAGACTTGATTGCAGTGACAAGCCACCCCGGCCTTATCCCGTGCCTGTTAATTGGAACCAATGTTGCACGCACCCTCGCCTGGCTTTGGGAAAAACCCATAATCGGGGTAAACCACCTCAAGGGACATATATATGCGAATTGGATAACTAGCCAAGATACTACTATTAAGTATCCCGCAATTTCTCTTGTAGTAAGCGGTGGGCATACGCAACTGATCTTGATGAAAAAACGTGATGATTTTAAGATTATTGGCGAAACAAGGGACGATGCGGCAGGCGAAGCGTTTGACAAAGTAGCAAAACTTTTGGGCCTCCCCTTCCCCGGTGGCCCCCCCGTCTCAAAGGCTGCCGAGAAAGGAAATCCCGAAAAATACCCCTTCACGCCGCCCATGCTCGCCTCCAACAATTACGATTTCAGTTTTTCGGGACTCAAAACGGCTGTTCTTTATCTGGTTCAAGGTCTCACGAAAAATAACAAACGTCTCACAAAAAAACAAATATATGATATTTCCGCATCATTCCAGTATGCGATAACACGAGTGCTTGTAGTAAAAACAATCCGCGCCGGAAAACAGTATAAAGCAAAAACTGTAATCCTTGGCGGAGGAGTGGCTGCCAACAAAGAATTGAAGAAAAAAATGCGTCATGCGATAGAAAAAGAACTACCGAAAGCTACTCCTCTCTTTCCTTCGCCCGGTATGGCAGTAGATAACGCCGCCATGATCGCGATCGCAGGATATTTTGAGTATATCGCCGGAAAAGCCAAAACTTGGCGCGACATTAAAGCACGCGCTGTGGTATAATATCGACATGAAGCCAAAACAGAATTCGCGAGGTTTCACCCTGCTTGAACTTTTGATCGTCATCGCAATTATTGCGATTCTTTCGGCTATCCTGATTTTTGTGCTGAATCCGGCGGAGACCTTACGACAAACAAGAGATTCACAAAGATTGAATGATCTTAAGACGCTTAATAATGCGATAGCATTTTATATTACTACGGTAAAGAATCCTGTGCTCGATCAATCTAGTGCTGTTAACCGTTGCGAAGATGGCACAGCATCTGGTTCCCCAAACGGGAGAATTTGGCTAAGCGGTCCACAAGTCCAAGGATCCTTAGTTGCGGGCAGCAACGAAACAGGAGGAAATCTAGATCATCCAGATCCGGTGCCTCCGCCGGCAGGATGGATGGGCGGATTTTTTTGGTGGGCTCAGACCGGAGGATGGGAGGCCGGTCCCGGAACGCCGCCTGACCGAAACATTGATAGCACTGGATGGCTTCCCGTAGACTTCAATTCAATTCCCGACGGATCCCCCATCACTGTTCTTCCGGTTGATCCCGTAAACAAGTTATTCTACGATCCCATCTCCGACGAATCATTCTTACGAAATATCGCAGAAGACAGGTATGATTCCAACGATGGATTTTATTACCGCTATACCTGTAAAGAAAACTCCACGGGATACGTATGTCCTGGCACTAGTTGGGAGTTCAATGCAAATATGGAAAGTAATAAGTTTAGGGAAAAGGAGAGAACCGACGGCGGAGATTGGGATTTTCTTTATGAAACTGGGACTTGTCTTTTTATCTTACCCGCGGCCGAATGCACGGACCTCGCTCTTCCGTTTAGTGCGGGGCATGGATGTTGGTAATCTATGGTATGACCCAAAATTTGTCGCAAATTTCAAAAGCATACGACCCAAAACAAGTTGAGCAAAAAACCTACCGACTTTGGGAAAAGTCCGGCTTTTTCGACCCCGACCGCCTCCCTAAATCCTATACCCTAAACCCTAAACCCTATACGATAGTTATTCCCCCGCCCAATATCACGGGCTCTCTTCATATGGGACATGCTCTTAACGCGACAACTCAAGATATCCTTATTCGATGGCATAGAATGAGGGGTTTCAAAACGCTCTGGCTTCCCGGCACAGACCATGCCGGCATTGCTACGCAAAACGTAGTCGAGAAAGAATTAAAAAAAGAGGGGAAAAATCGGCATGATTTAGGACGAAAAAAATTCGAAGAACGCGTTTGGAAATGGCGGGGAAAATATGGAGATATTATCCTGGACCAATTAAAAAAACTTGGTGCCTCATGTGACTGGTCAAGAACCCGATTCACCATGGATCCAGATTACGTGCACGCGGTGCTCTTCGCATTCAAACACTATTTTGATAAGGGGTGGATCTATCGAGGGGAGCGCGTCATCAATTGGTGCCCCAGATGCTCAACAAGCCTTTCAGATTTGGAGCTGGAATATAAAGAAGAAAAGGGAAAGCTTTGGTATATTAAATATCCACTCAAAGACAAAAAAAATGCCTCTGTGACTGTTGCTACAACGCGTCCTGAAACCATGTTAGGAGATGCTGCGGTTGCGGTGAATCCGAAAGACACACGATATAAAAGTCAGGTTGGGGAAACACTTATCCTGCCTATTAAAGACCGTGAAATCCCAATTGTTGCTGACAAGCTGGTGGAAGCAGAATTTGGCACGGGCGCGGTAAAAGTAACGCCAAATCACGATATAGCTGACTTTGAAATTTCAGAACGCCACAACCTTCCCCGATATCAGGTAATTGGGGAAGACGGCCGAATGACTAAAATGGCAGGAAAAATATGTGAAGGACTCACGACGCTTGAATGCAGGCAGAAAGTAGTAGATGAACTCGAGAAACTGAAACTTCTTGAAAAAATTGAAGATTACACGCATCGAGTTTCTAAATGCTACCGATGTGAAAACACGGTTGAGCCGCTCATTTCAAAACAATGGTTTCTCAAGATGGACGAGCTTGCGAAGATGGCGATCCGCGCGGTGAAAAAGAATGAGGTTAAATTTCATCCTAAACGGTGGGAAAAAGTGTATTTTGATTGGTTGGCCAACACGCGAGACTGGTGTGTGTCGCGCCAACTCTGGTGGGGGCACCAACTACCTATTTGGTACTGTGAAAATAAAAAGGGAGAAGACAATTATTTCCTCTCCCTAGAAAAACCAAAAACATGTCTCAAGTGTAAAACATGTAAGCCGAAGCAAGATGAAGATGTACTGGATACGTGGTTCTCATCAGCCCTTTGGCCGTTTGCCACCCTTGGGTGGCCCCAAAAGACAAAAGACCTAAAAACATTTTACCCCACACAAGTTCTCTCAACTGACCGAGGAATCATAAATCTATGGGTTGGTCGTATGGTTTTTTCGTCCTACGAATTTCTGAACATACGCCCCTTTAAAGACGTTTACAT
Source organism: Patescibacteria group bacterium (assembly GCA_018609185.1). Lineage (GTDB taxonomy): Bacteria > Patescibacteriota > Minisyncoccia > JAHCSD01 > JAHCSD01 > JAHCSD01. The sequence goes on along the minus strand of JAHCSD010000008.1, from coordinate 7,965 downwards.
CCACGCGACAGTACTCACGCGCGAAGGAAAACGAATGTCGAAATCACTTGGTACGGGAATTGACCCCCTGGAACTTATAGAAAAATACGGGTCAGATGCAACCCGATTTGGGCTTATCTGGCAGGCAATGGGAGGCCAGGACATCCGTTTCGCTGAAGAACATTTTCTTGCGGGAAAAAAGTTTTGTAATAAAATGTGGAACGCCTCACGGTTTGTTCTTACGAATAAACCGCCGCAGATCAAACGCGGATATCAACGCAGATTAACGCAGAACCTTACAAAAGAAGATAAAAAATTCTTAAAACAGCTTGATGAAATAATCGCGACAACGAATAAAGACCTTGAGCAATTTCGCTTCGGGCAAGCGCTTCATCGCCTCTATAACTTCTTCTGGCATACGTATTGCGACAGTTATATAGAATATACAAAAAAACAGAACAGCAAAGAAACAGATAAACTACTCCTCTATGGGCTTATTACTTCGCTCAAGCTGCTTCATCCTTTTATCCCATTTATTACCGAAGAAATTTATAAAACACTTCCTCTCAAAAACAAAAAACTCCTCTTGATTGAGGAATGGCCAAAGTAAATGATTGTTGTATTTATACTTCTCGGGCTTGCCCCAAGCGTCATCTGGCTTGCCTACTACCTTAGAAAAGATGTCCACCCGGAACCAAGAGGAATGATCCTCAAGGTTTTTTTCTGGGGCATGCTCTTGGCTCCCGTTGCCGCCATCATTGAAATTATGCTCTCGGGATTCTTCGACAAGCTCCCTTTCCAGGGAACCGCGAACATACTTCTTTGGAATTTTCTTGGGATTGCTTTTATCGAGGAGTATGTGAAATATTTCGTCGTAAAATGGAAGGTGCTTCGAAGTAGAGAGTTTGATGAGCCGGTTGACGCCATGATATATCTGGTGATCGCGGCCCTTGGGTTTGCAGCCTTAGAAAATGTTCTTATCCTGCTCTCTCCCCTGATCACGAACTATTTCTCAAGCCTTGTCTCTGACGTAGAACCTGTAAGCAACTTTGGCTTCTCCCAGGCCTTTCAGCTGATTGTCATTAGGTTCTGGGGCGCCACTCTTCTTCACACCTTGGCTTCCGCCACACTGGGCTTTTTCTTGGCTCTTTCTTTTTACCACAAAGGACGTTTTAAGTATCAAATCCTTCCTGTGGGAATTATACTTGCGACGTTGTTGCATGGACTCTTTAACTATCTTATACTATTAATAGAAAGAGTAGGGCCCGCGGAAGACGCAATTTGGATCTATGTTATCCTCCTTATTGTTCTTTTAGCCTCCGGGGCGTATGGAGTGAATAAATTATTCACCAAACTCAAATCAAAATGGGCATTGGAAGAGATAAATATAAGGGCTTGACCCAAGAGTCGAACACATAATACGTTATGTGCTCGACGATTGGCTGTCAAACCTTACCCCATTAGATGGCGGATACGCCGCCTATCTAACGGGGTGCTCATTATTCTAACAGCTCAGCATCGCAAGCAAGTTGCTCGCTTTGCTGAGAATAATGGCATGAAATCTTTTTTCGAAAAACTTACAAAATCCAACCACGACAACGCAGAAGAATCTGTTGATTTACCTAAAAAGGAAAAGGTAATACACTTCAGAAAAGAAGCTCTTAAGGAGCTTGGAAACGAAAAGGAAGAAACAAAAAGACACCGCTCCAAGAAAGACACTGAATCTTCTTCTCCCCTGCCCCAAAAATCACTTGACGATAAAGAAGAAGGACAGCTTACGGTAGATGTCTACCAAACAGATACAGAAATTGTTATCAAGTCAACGATCGCGGGAATAAAGCCGGAGGAGCTTGATATCAATATTACCAGCGACATGGTAACGATTCGCGGCACCCGGGAACATGAAGAAAAAGTTTCAAAGGACAACTACTTTTACCAAGAATGCTACTGGGGGAGATTTTCACGATCCATTATCCTGCCCCAGGATATCGTTGCAGAAAAATCAGAAGCCGCAATGAAAAACGGGGTACTCACCATACGACTCCCCAAGGCTCATGTCGTAACCAGCAAAAAATTAAGGGTGAAGCTTGGGTAAATCTTTCCCGATATTTTTCTAGTAAAAAATCGGCTCCGTGCAGTAAGCCGATTTTTTGTTGTGCCCCCGAGAGGATTTGAACCTCTACCCCTTTCGGGACATGGTCCTAAACCATGCGTGTCTGCCTGTTCCACCACGGGGGCAGTCTAATTATACTTTAGCCTCTCATATAAGATATTACAACAACTTGACATATTCTATCAAATATGATAGAATATACAGTCATGAACGAATGACAAAATGAAGCCCTTTTACAATCAAAGGAGGTTTTGATTTCATGAATGTGTTAGGCCTTAAGATAAACTTGAAGGTCGCTGGAATAATAATGGGAGCAGTTGCTCTCATACTTCTCGTATCTGGAGTTGCATTTGGACCAGTTGGATTCCTTATTGCTGTAGTGCTTTTTGTGGGTGTCCCGATCCTTTATGTGGGGACATCATTTAAGATTATTAAAGCCGAAGAAAAGGGAGCCACCATCCGTTTGGGGACTCCTAACGAATTCCGGAAAAGCGGGCCAACGTTTGTGTGGCAATTAATTGAGAGAATAAAGCTGTTTACTGCAAAACCCCAACAAGTAGAATTGGGAACGGTACATGCGTTCTCAAAGCAATCAGAAAGACACGAAAGCGCTAAAGTAACTGCCGATGTGTCCCTGAGGTTTTTATGGCCGAACGGAAAACAACTAGTCGGTATTGTTAAGTACATATCTGATCCATATGATCTTGCTGAAGCGGTGAAACTGCTCAAGCGAGATTGTATAGAACTGATAAAGGAAATCTTGAGTCGTCTCGATTGGGAAAGAGCTTATGCCAACAGGGAAAGAATAATCGATATCAGCATCGAAAGCCAGTTAAAAGAACTTGATAAGAATCATATTCTGAAACTCCTGAAGTTAAAGAACCTAGAGTTTCAGATTACTAATGTGGAGGTCCCCGAAGAGCTTCTCCGGGCCCCTGCAGAGAAAGAAATTGAAGCGCACAAGAAGGCTGCGCGCGAGATTGCTGCCGAGGCTGCGAAGATAGAAATTACCCTGAGAGGTGAAGGTCGCGCGAAGTCCTTAGGACTGCAACGAGAAGCAATGGGCGCCCCCCGTGAGGCAGTATACGTAAAGGCAGAATCTAGGGACGATGACGAAACGGTCAGCGTGATCGGACTACCCAGTAAGGATCTTTTTGGAGAAATTGCAAAACAGGTAAAATCGTTCTTCGGAGGAAAAGATAAATGATATATATCTGGATACTCCTTGCAGTAATTGGATCGGCTCTGGCGTTTACGATCGTGGTACGATTACTGGGAAGCCAGAGCTCTCCACAGACAAGTGATAAGGGATACGGACTTGGTAACCTCAAACTGAATGTAGGAGCGTATGCCTCTCAACTTAAAACGCTGGCAACGCTGCTCCTGACTATCCTATTACTATCTATTTTCTTCCCGCAGAGCGCACACCTTTTCTTTACCGATATGAAGCTTCTCGGCATGTTTGTGGTTGGGATTATGATTCTCTTTCTCAACTTTAACAAGGGAGAATCGCAATTCTTTACGGGTCTCTTCAAGTGGTTTGTAATAGGTGTGATCGCATATATCATCTTCACGGTTCTCGTTCAACCGTATGTTGACTTTGATACGCTTGGCGAGAAGATAAACGCTGAAACGGATAGAGTCGGGCAATCGATCGGTCAGGATGCTGATCTCGGGGAAGATTTTTCTCAAAAAAACCTTCCTCCCCTCTTGCGAGTCGGGCCTCACACGAAAACAAGCCCGGTGAAGATTTCGCCCGATGGACGCCTCGAATTCGTGAAGGTAGCGATCGACGGAACGAATGAATTTGAGAACTATCCGGTTGGCCAGCGCAAAGGACACGACACCACGCTCGTTCTCGAACCAGGTGAATGTGTGGAAGTCGAACGACAGGCCGGCTGGCTCTCGTATCTCTACCAGACGGGCTCGGGTGAGTGGAAAATAGGACATCCCCAGATTTACGGCGGAGATAGCTGGAGAGTACTTGGCGGAGGAGATACGGCATTCTATCCATATGAAGACACAAGAAACAGTGTACTTCTGATTCTCTGGTCTGGAAACGAATACGAAGTGTTCCGTATCCCCCAGGCACATAACAAGGTTGCGGGATGCAACGCATTTGATGGGTCTGCTGATGTCTTTCTCTTCTTTAACACTCCGGAACTCTTACGGAATCGGGTAACGGGCATACAAGAAGACATGTTCCGCCTCAATGGCTGGGACGGATCAGAAGCTATTTTCGACATCAAGCTTTGTGAAGAAACAACTGAAGAAGCAACGAACGCATGGTACTTTGATTGTAAACGATAATAAGTAACCAAAAGCCCTCCGACTATAGTCGGAGGGCTTTCCATATTACTACTCATTGAAGGTTTTAGCAGACGAATCCGACAAACGAACAGGCAAGAGTGAGAAGGCCTTTAGCGAGAATAGCAATAATAACTCCAATAATACCCCAGATGATCAGGTTTTTCGCGCTCGAAATCTTAGTAGCATCTCCTCCAGAAGTTAAAAGGCCAAAGGCACCGATAAGAAGGATAATCGCTGCAAGAGCCATAATAGCAGTAAATATCCAGTCACCTAGCGTATTAAGCCAACCTACCACGGTACCAACACCGACCGCTTTCGCGGGAACATGCTGTATATTTGGGTCAATGTGTCTTGCTAAAGCGGCAAGTGGCGAACCAGCAAATAAAAGAATCTGAAGTGCGGTGAGAGATTTAAGTAATTTGGTCATGATAATAAGAAGTTTACAGCTTGGTTAACATGAGTTTAGTCGACCTTTGAGGCCATTATGACCTCTTTAATTATTATAGCATAATTCCTTGTCAAGGACAACTCGCTCCAAAAAAATTACAAATAAATTTGATGATGCCTTTCGAAAGAAGAAGAATACCAAACCCAACCATTGTATAGAGCAGCGTGTTTTTTGCTGACTGAATTTTCTGGGGATTGCCACCCGAGGTCAAAAACTGAAGGGCTGACCACAAAATCATGATGACCGCAAGTGGAAGGCCGAACGTAAAAAGAAGATCAAGAAAACGGTCGATGAATGTAAAAATATTACTACCCGGTCCTAGAGGATTGGGTAATAAAACCGCAGAAACCGATGAAGCGGCCAATAGCAAATAGCTAATGGCAAATAGTAAAAAAAGGGATTTTATTTGAAAGTTAGTCATAAATTCTACCCCCTAACCCCTAGTGGCTAGCCCCTAACCTTGTTATGTTGGACAATTAATATCGTTCCATGGCCAGGGAAATCCTGCGGGTTGACTTCCTCCGGCTATCACAACAAGAAACGTATCAACCACAAGCCACGCAACCAAAACAATGACGATCCCCATTACTGCTGCCGTTATCGCCTTCTTCCCCTGCTCGATCTGGCCCGGATTCCCTCCTGCGGTTAAGTATAATATACCACCAAACGCAATCACGAGTCCAGCAAGGGGAAAACTCAATGTTACAAGAAAATCAATAATGTTTTTAAGTAGCACAAAGAGATGGCAGAGTTTACAGGGGTTTCCCGGATCCCCGCACGCAGGAACAAGGGCAGCAGAAACCGATGATGCGGCCAATAGCAAATAGCTGATGGCGAGTAGCGCGATAATGAATTTGATTTGAGAAAATCTTAACATGAATGGTTGGTGGTCAACTAGCGTATAAGCAGCCCGAGCTCATTCTCGGCTTTCTGCAATGCCTCTCTTGGTGAACGTTCTCCACTTACTACTGATTCTATCATATCTTCGAATACCGTCTCAACCCTTCTTTGGTCCGGCTGATACCAACTCTCGGCTGTGAGTGTCTGACGAACGAATACCTCAAGCTCTGGATAATTGACCCCCTGCCACAGTATCAAATCCCGACGAGATGTGGGCTTTCTCGTTAACTCTGCATATTGTTCTAATACGTCTTTTTGGCTCATCCAGCGGATCAGTTCATGGGCTACCTTCTTGTTTTCGGAATTCTTTGAGACGGCAAACCCCCAAAAATTTGCGTAAGAAATGTCCTTTGTGCCGCCCAAGGACTGAGGAATAGAGGCAACATCAAATCGGAAATGGGGATTTTTCTCTTCAAGCGTTTGAATGTGATGTGAATAATTTATCATCATCGCAGTTTCTCCCTGGTAAAAAGAATCGATTGAATAGGACACGCTTGGATCCCACACATAGTTAGTACTTCCGGATTTTGCAAAACTCGTGTAGAAGTCTAACACCTCAACGCCCTTCCCCCTCGACAATGTCGGCTTAGCCCCCCCGGTAGTAGTGTCAATAATAGGAACTTCATTTTGCAGGAAAAGAAGTGACAGGATATCGGTAGATCGGTTAATGTTCACTGCCGAGCCCAGGGGGATTCCTGGTCGCGCAATTCTCCCGTCTGCGCCATATCGTGTAAGGGTCCTTGCCGCTTCTTCAAGTTCCTTCCATGTCCGTGGAGGTTCGGGAATTCCGGCGGTATTAAACATGTCTTTGTTGTAGAAAAGCGCAAGAGTATCTATGTAAAGGGGAAACGCGTAGATCCTTTGATTTCTTACGAAGTCGTTCGAAGCAACATCCACAAATGTAATTTGATAGTCACGCGCACTCACGGGACCAAGAAGCGATCCGTTCCATATTATTTCGTCTTGAAGCCACGGATCAATTTTGCTCCGGTGTTTCGGAAGCCAGGTATTATGAATCATAAAAATGTCAGGTCCCCTTCCTTCGGCGAGGGTATTGATAAGATCGTCCTCATATTCATCAATAAATTTTTCGGAATAGTTAATGGTGACATTTTTGTAGAATTCCTGACCAATAAATCCTCCAAAAAGAGCTTCGAAGGTCGTGCGATCATCAAAAACTCCCCACACTTCAAGTGTAGTCTTGGGGATACGGCTGGGTTTGCGCCCCGGAATCACATCAAGAAGAATTAAAACGAGAACGGTAACAATACCGACCACAAATAGTATGAGTATAATGGGAAGAAGTTTGTTTCTGCTCATGCTACTATTGCTCAAGAGAGCAAGCTCGAGCGGAGCGAGAGCGACGCTCGATTGACTTGCAATAGTGAGCACCCCGTTAGATGAGCGAGCTTGTGAGCTCTATCTAACGGGGTAAGGTTTTGTACCCAAATTTTGTTCGTGCCATGCACTCCAAAATTTGGACAAAGCCCTTATTTCGTAAACAAAAGTCCGTAATGAAACTCGTCAACGGAAAGCTCCTCGTTGAACGTAAACCCCCCCTCTTCCGCCAAACGCCTTGCGTCGACCCTTGCCACGCGCAACCCGGAAGGAGGGCCTATGGGAGAAGCAGGAAGCCAGCCAATAATTAATAATTTCCCGGCTTTTTTCAGAACGTTTTTTGCCTCCCGCAGCATAGTTCTTTTGTCTTTAACCTGAAACAGCGTATTTGAAATGACCACCACATCCTGAGATTCTTCGTTAAGCTCGGAACCACCTTCCGTCTCAAGATCCCCTTTTATGACATTGATGTTAAACAGGCCCTCGCTCCTTGCGTGTGATTTAACGAGTTGTAATGCCGCATCCCGAATATCGATGGCAGAGACCTCCCCTCCCGGCCGGGTCATCGAAGCAAGTGGTATAGAAAAATAACCAGCCCCGCATCCAAAATCAGCTATAGTCATGCCGGGTTTTGCAATATCAAGCTTTTCTAATATTTTTTCGGGGTCTGTGAAACCTCCTTGTTTTAATTCCATGCCAGTATTCCCAACGAAATAAGTCTGAAGGACGCCGTTGAGTTGTTAGAATAGTGAGCACCTCGCCCAAGTTTTTGTTCTGCAAAAATTTGGGCGGGTAAGGTTTTGTAACCAATCAGCCTTCGCCCATCGGGCTCGGCTTGTTGGACAAAGCCCTTACAAACATGTGATTGAGGCAACCT
>JAHCSD010000071.1 GCA_018609185.1 Patescibacteria group bacterium | reverse complement strand
TAAAAACTGAAGTCGATTTTGAATTTCTTTTACAATGGGCCGACTAATCTTGAGATTCCCACCAGAAAGCGTCTGTGATTTTGACGTAAGAAGGGTTTTGGAAAATGCCAAACATTCTTCTATGGACATTTCCACTACTTGATCTATGGATTTTTCCGCCACGCGTACTGAAAGAAATTCGGGGCGAAGCCGCTTGCCTAAACAACTCGGGCAGTCGCGTTTGATCATATATTTTTCAATCTCGGCTCGCGTCCAGTCTGAATCAGTCTCGTGATAACGACGTTCAAGATTTGGGATTACACCCTCAAAATGATTTCGAGGGTTCTCATCTTCATTTTGATTATCCTCGCCAAAAAGAATAAGGTTAAGCGCTTTCTTAGATAATTTCTTTACAGGATCATGCATGGAAAACTTGTGTTTTTCCGCAAGTTCAGACAACTGCCACCAGTAGTGCCCCTGCCTTCCCACGCGGTGTGATGCATGCATCCATGGCTTTATGGCTCCTTCCGCGATAGAAAGCGAAGTATTAGGAATAACGAGCTTAGGATCAACTTCTAGCTTACTTCCCAGTCCGGTACACTCCTTACATGCCCCATACGGACTATTAAATGAAAACGAGCGCGGCTCAATCGCCGACATGCTAAACCCGCATTTTTTACATGCAAAGTGTTCGCTGAATATGAGATCCTCTGAAATGTCACCATCCTTCTTAGTTTGTTTTTTGCCCGCCTTCCCCGTCCTTAAATTCACCACAACCGTTCCTTTCCCGCCCTTAAGTCCGGTCTCAACTGAATCCATTATCCTAATGCGGTCATTATCTTCTTTGTTTTCCTCAAGCTGGATTCTATCCACTACGGCTTCAATTGTATGAATCTTGTATCGATTAAGCGGCGTCTCTAAAGCTTCTTCTATTCTTTGAAGTGTTCCATTGATCCTCACCCGAATAAACCCTGCACTTTGTATTTCTTCTAGTACCGCGCGGTGCTCTCCTTTTTTCCCTTTGATGACCGGTGCCAAGATCATAATCGCAGACCCCGGTTCTAAGCCTAAGATTTTATCAACAATTTCAGTCGGCGTTTGTTTCGTAATGGGAAGGTTGCATTTTGGACAATTGGCGACCCCGATTCGTGAGAACAGCAATCGAAAATAATCATAAATTTCTGTAATAGTCCCGACGGTTGAACGGGGATTCCGCGCAACACTTTTTTGATCTATGGAAATTGCGGGTGAGATCCCTTCGATCCGATCGACATCCGGCTTATCCATCACTCCCAAAAACTGTCGTGCGTACGCAGAAAGGCTTTCAATGTAGCGCCGCTGACCCTCCGCATAAATCGTATCAAACGCAAGCGAGGATTTTCCCGAACCTGAAATACCCGTAAACACCACAAACTTATTCCGCGGAATATCTAAATCAACGTTCTTGAGGTTATGAACGCGCGCACCACGAATGGTTATTACATTGTCTCGCTTTGACGGCATAAAAATTATGTAAGAAGCTGCTGGAGCTTTTGAGATTCAACTGCTTCTTTCACCTCCATCGCGATCCTCTCTCCCATCGAAACCGATCGACCCCAAAGATACTCAGTATAGGGAGTAAAACGGATGCCGGGGGAGCCGGGCATGCGGGGACTCACGTCAAACACGACAAATTCTTTTTTGGGTGGGCCGGGAAGAATGAACGCCTGAAGCGCAAAGGGGCCGATGATACCGGGAGGATATAATTTCTGGCTGGCCGCAACAAACCGCTCCCCTACCCGAAATACATCCTCGAGCGTGGATTCAAGCAACGTAACGGCAATGTGTCCCGCTTCTTCAAATTGAGGCCGGGCATATTTTTTTGCTTCTTCCTGGAGACTCGCGGGAAGACGGAGAAACCCCTCAATATTAGTCTGGCGACGCATGTCGGGTCCCATAAATTCTAATCGTTCGCGAACCGGCGAATAAAAATAGTTGAGATTGACCTGGACGCCCATGATAAATTCTTCGATTGTGGCACTCTGTAACGCTTCTTGGGTAACCACGTTTTCTGAAAGAAGCTCTTCGCTTTTTTGTTTGTATTCTCGTGGTGAGGAAACAATAAAAAATGCGCGTTCAAACCCGCGTTCTTTTTCAAGCACCTTCACCATTACCGGTCGATCAATATCTTCTGCTTTTTTGAATAGGTGAGGAATACGGATTTCTGCTTCTTTCAAGAGATCATATTGATTGGGCTCGACTCCGCGTTCCTCAATTTTCAAAAGGGACCTCGTCCCAAATATCGGAACTTCGAATTTGTTTTCAATTGCATCGTAATCAAAGTTGAGATACACCTGGAACGACCGATGAGGAACAAAGATCGCGTTTTTCTTCTGTAGTTGCTTTTGCACGCCTTCTGTAATCACATCTGAAAATTTTTCTAACACCAATACCTCGTCTACACACCCCTCCTCGCCGGCCGTCTTATAGTAGTCGGCGTACGTCTTCTCGCGGCCTATCTGGGAAATGACAAGACTACGAAAGCCCAGTTTTTTTGCCCCCGCACAAATGTCCAAAGCAGAGTGGCTTCCCAATGTGGCGATGGTAAGTTTACTACGATTATATTGTTCTAAGATTGTTTTGATTTCCATAATCTATCCTAGAACCTCATCAAGTTTATTTTGCTCCATGGCCAACTTTATTTCTCTTGCAATACGCCGGCCTGTGGTCATGGATTCACCGTATTTAAGATAGGTATAGGGCGAATGAGGAATAAAGATGTTGGTACCCGCAACAATGCGGGCAGAAATCTCAATAACGTAAAATCTTTGATCCGGCGTAACTATGGTTTCCAAACAAAAAGGGCCGTAGAGGCCGCGCGAATCAATGAGTTTTTTTGAAGCGTTAATAAGTCGCTCCCCCATTTCTTGGGCTTCCGCAAGCATAGACTCGCGAAGCGTTAAAGGAATGTTTCCCACCACAACAAACGAAGGTTCAATGTCGAGTTTTTCCTGCCCGCGAAGCGGAATACGCCCCAGGGAATCTGCATTCGTCTCATACCGTTTGTCGATAGACATGATTTCAACTTCACCGGTAAGAGGAGAAGCAAAATAATGAATGTAGATGGGGTTGCCCACCACATATTCTTGAATGATATGAGGACGCCTGCGAGACCCTCCTATTTTTTTTTCAAAGTCTTCTTTCGAGTGCGCTACAAAATATCCCTTTCCTCCTTCGGCCCCATAAAACTTTACAATGACGGGGCTCTTAATATCAGAGCTAGTTTCAAATTCTTTCGGGATATGGATCTTTGCTTCTTCGAGCCATTTACGCTGTTTCCCCCGATCTGCCTCCCAGTCAAGAACCTTCTTATTCCCAAAAGAAGGGAGGTCAAGTTTCTTGCTCTCCTCAATTCCTAAATATGCGACAAAAGACCCGTGAGGTATAAGGAGGACGTTTCGTTTTTTAAGATCAGCCTCAAGATTAAAAAAATCTTTCCATTCGGGAATCTCAATAATTTCATCAAAAAAAGGAAACTGCTTATAAAACTTTGCCATTTTCGGAATGGCAATAGCAAGAGTCTTGAACCCCTCTTCTTTTGCGCCCTTCAAAATCTGAAGACACGAATGTGATCCTAATGTGGCAATAGTGTGCATAGTGCGTAAATTGATGCTTTCCATTATACACCCATGTCAAGCTTTTGGCAACAACTTGATATAAAGACTAAGAATTTTAAAAGCCCTCATTTAATGAGGGCTTTTTATGTGGTAACTTGTTACTTCGGTCCGAAGGGGCCACCCGGTCCAAAAAGTTTATCCCTGAGGAATTTGAACCAAAATACAAGCAGGAAAACAATTATAACAACAGATGAAACAATAGTAGGCTGGATTCCAAGTACACCATAAAAGAGAACACCGAGGAAGTAGCTGCCGATCAAGTAATAAGCAATAAATACGAGGAAAGCCTTGAGGTTGAAACCTCTCATTACGTTACCTCCTTTCTTTCGTTATGGAATAAACGGAATGCGGAGTGCTTTTGCTACTTCTTGTGTCATGCGGTGACACTTCTCGCCCTGTTTCCTCCGCTTAATCCGCTGCTTTTGGTCGTCATTCACATGCTTCCATTGTCTCTTGCGAGGTTTGCTTTTCGGATCATCTTCAAACACATAAATCACCTCCTTCCAAAATTCCCCAAATTTCATATTTGGGTAGAATTTTGAGAACCCTTCCGAAGCCTTGGCGAAGGAGGGTCCTCCTTGTCAAAGTACTAAACTCTAAGCAATTTTACCA
>JAHCSD010000070.1 GCA_018609185.1 Patescibacteria group bacterium | reverse complement strand
CTATTTTTGTTCTTGCAACAACCGAGCTTCACAAGGTTCCCCCCACTATTATTTCACGAACTCAGCGATTCGACTTTAAAAAAGTTTCTCCTGATACGGTTGTCGCGCGTCTTAACCATGTGCTGGGGCAGGAGAAGATTACTGTCGAAGAAGACGCCCTTCGCGAAATTGCACGTGCGGGTGGAGGATCAATCCGCGACGCAGAAAGCCTTCTCTCTCAAGTAATCGCGTTTAAAGAAAACAACATTACCAAAAATGATGTAGCTGAAATTTTAGGAATTGTTGAGAGAACGGTTGTGGCTCAATTTCTGGATTTTCTCGCAAAGAAAGACGCCCCTGGAGCCCTTCATTTTGTTAATGCACTTATTCAGGACGGAGTCGATCTCACTCAGTTTGTGAAAGGATCGCTTACCTACACTCGAGATCTTTTTCTTGCCAAAATTGATCCTCAGATCCTTAAGACTTCCGGACTTCTTTCCGATGGTGAGATCGAAGAACTTTCTTCCCAGGCACAAGGGTTTAGCGAGACAGAATTGAAACGGCTTACCGAACTTCTCATTGAAGCAGAAAACGAAGTCAAACGGTCAAACATTCCCCAGCTTCCGATCGAGCTTGCGGTAGTTGAGTTTTTGCAAGGACAAGAGTAGACGTACTTACGAACGTAAGTACGTTCGTAAGTACATTTTCCCCATTCCGGGATCGTCTAGTGGTAGGACGCCAGGTTTTGGTCCTGGAAGCTGGGGTTCGAATCCCTGTCCCGGAGTAATCTTAATTTTCAGATTTGAAAACAGCCGTTCCTCTTTGGGTGGTTGTTTTTGTTTGATTTTCTCTCGGAAATTCGATAGAATGCAATATCGTAATAATTAAGTGGTTCTTTGAGAAAAAGGAGACGCTAGATGAATATAAAAAAGGCAGTACGACTTTTTGATAACGAAATTACTGTAAGTCCATCGGGTCTTTATACGTTTGTCCACTATTACCAGCATTTGCATAAAGGACGTAAGGTGATCATTGTAGGAATGAACCACGCAGGTGATGAGGAATACTTTGAGAAAGTAAAGAAGATACTTTCCGAATGCGACCTTGTTCTTTTTGAAAATATACGCATAGACGGTAAATCATCTCAAGATCGTGATACCGAAGAAGCAGAAATGCGTAAGGTACTCTTTAGGGGCAATATCGAAGAAGCATTCTTTTGTGCTATGCAACTCTATTTTGTGAATGCTGAGAAGGTTCTGTCTTTGTCGGGAGAAGGAGAAGCATTTGAAGCAGAATACAACCAGCCACATTGGTTCTCTGGCGATACGATGAATTCCACCGAAACACAAGAACGAGAATACATGAAACTTCTCATCGGTAAATTCCAGACTATTCCACAAGATCGAAAACAAGAGATAGTGGGATACGTAAAGAATGCCCTTGAGAAGATGAAACAAAACAACTTCACCAAACGAGACGTTGGAGAAGGACTTGTATTCTTCTGGCAAGACCCACAACTTGTTGAGATTACCCTTGAGGTATTGGGTAAGCCACGAGACCTACATTGTTTCCAAGAGTTTGATAGACTTGTTCAAGAAAGAAATCCTCAAGTCGTAGGCATTAAATTCGGTGCTGGACACACTTCTCATCTGCGTTCTCTTCTGGAAGAACGGTATTACTTCCCTTGTCGCAGTTCAACAAAACTTCGTAACATTTCTTTCAAAAAGTCTTGATACCTAGAAAGCCAGTAACCAAACTGGCTTTTTTCTTGACTAATGGATGTTGTGAGAGTATCTTTAATGGTTCCTTAAATTTACTGAGTAAAAGTGGTAGCATGGAGGTATGGATATGTCGCATATAAAACTTACTGTTCTTGGTTCAGGTACCATGATGCCGACCAAGGAGCGAAATCCGTCAGGTTTTCTTCTCGAAGCGAACGAGAAGCGAGTTTTGTTAGATTGTGGTCACGGTACGGTAAGCCGACTCGTTGATTTAGGCATTGACCCACAAACAATTGACGCAGTCTTTATCTCTCACTTCCACACGGACCATTTCGGAGACGCCTTTAATCTGGTTCACGCACGATTTGTAGAAGACATCTATCAAGATAAGCACGACCATAAAGAAATCCTCTTTATTGGACCAGAAGACATAGAGAAACGCTTCGGGCTCTGGCGACAAGTATTCTGGGTAGAACCAAAAGAGCATTACCCCATTGTTTTCAAAGAAGGAGTAGGGGAGTATCGGGTCGGAGATATACGTATTGAGACATTTGAGGTAAAGCACGTTCAATGGTTCCAGTCCGTGGGGGCTAAAATAACGGTGGGCAATAAAACAATTGTCTATACAGGAGACATTGGAAGCGACCACGACTTTAACCTCCTCACGGAACAAACACGGGACGCTGATTTACTGATAACTGAAGCGAGCTACGAGCAATTGACCCCAAATCACTTTACTTTTCCGCAAGTAGTGGAACTCGCAGAGAAAGCAAATATCGCAAAAGTTCTTGTGGTGCACCTTCGTCCCCAAATGGTTGAACGGACAAGGGAACTTGTCGCTGGCAATCCGAAATTCCAACTCGCTGAAGACAAAACGGTAATCACGCTTTGAAGGATTTAGAAGGAACCAAAAAGCCAGTAACTAATCTGGCTTTTTCATTTACATCAAAACATTATGCGAGAGCCAACAACTTCCGTATATGTCCAAGAGAAACACTAGGATAAGGAAACATTTCTTCCCAACTGATTGTTCGTAGGCTATCCCTCCAAGCGAGCATTGGAAATTTTTGTGTCGCGGACACAGAAATTTTTAAATATTGCAGGGATTCGAACCCGGGAAGGGGGTCGGGGAAACGGGAGTTTTCCCGTGGTGGAAATACTAAAACCGCAAGGTGTTAGGGAGCGAACGGAGTGAGCGACGGGTTCTAGCGAAGCGGAATCCCTGTCCCGCAGCTGCGAAAATAACCGCTTGTTTAGGCGGTTATTTTGATGGAGGGGGGCGTGGAGTTAGAACTTTCCATTGACAAACCCAGCCGTATTGCTAGTATGAACTGTAGTTCTTTAAGGAGGAACGTATGAGTTCAACAACAAGATTGATAATCGTAACTGGCTTACAGGGTACAGGAAAAACGACAGTTGCTAAGAGAATAGCTGAAAAGTTTAATGCTTCTATATTAAGAACTGATGTTATACGAAAAGAGTTATTTGAGAAACGCCAATATACACCAGAAGAAACCAGAAGAGTTTATGATGAAATGTGTGAAAGAGCAAGAAAGTTACTACAAGGAAATACTTCTATTGTTTTAGATGCCATGTTTTCTAAAGAACAGGAACGAATTCAAGCTAGAAATGTTGCTGATGGGGTTGGTGCTCAATTTCAAATTGTAGAAGTTGTTTGTTCCGAGGATGTCATTAAAGAAAGAATCGATGCACGTACTGGAGATGCAAGCGAAGCAACATACGAAATTTATCTGAAATTCAAGAATTTATTTGAGCCAGTCTTGGATGAACATATCATCTTGGATAATTCTGGCTCTCTTAACGATATTGATAATCAAATAAGTGTGCTCCTGTACTAAGCCAGCTAACCCTGGCTTTTTCTAATCAATAAACTAAATTTGTCCTTGTGGCGAAAGGTCTGGTATGTAAATATACTCCTGTTGCCTTTGAATTATGGTTCTAACGTTGTTCACGGTGGCTATAGGGCAAGCAAATTTATGAAGTTTCTAATTAATGCAATAGAAAATTCCTTGAGATCCAAAAATTATTATGGTGCTTTATTTCTTACCCTTATGGCACCAGATATTTGTGGCTATGCGCAGGATCCGAAGATAGACAGCTCAAAGAGATATGTGGATTGGTTCAATACTTACCTCTCAAAAAAGTATCAACATCGAATAGGAGCGAATCACAAAGAACACATTTTCTTGTCCGGCGAGGATTGTTATGCGCTTAGGTGTTCTCTTCTTCACGAAGGACGTAGCGGTGTATCTCATCAGAGAATACGTCAGGCCCTAGACGATTTTACTTTCGTGGTTAGCGTCAAGAATTATATGCACTGCAACTATTCCAGTAAAAGTGGGCACAACGCATTACAGCTAGATGTGGAAACATTTTGTAAAGACATGCTGGATGGAGTAAGAAAATGGCATCAAGACGTTCGGACCAATAGCGGTGTGGCACAGCGCTTATCCGAGATGATTACAATTCAAGTGGTATAGTGCCAGTATCGTTGTGAGAAGGAAAACCGTGCCAATCGAAGTGGGTCAAATAGAAAACTACTAACTCCTCACAAATCCAAACGGCGAAGGGCCCATTAGAGCCATCAAAGAGGTTCTCTAATGTCGTCAAAGTCCCATAG
>JAHCSD010000069.1 GCA_018609185.1 Patescibacteria group bacterium | reverse complement strand
TGCCCAAGATTAGAAAGGATGATCACAGGAACATCTTTGGTCTTGGGGTCTTCCTTCACGCGCTTCAACACCTCAAAACCGTCAATGCCGGGAAGAATCAAGTCAAGCAGTATGAGCCCTACGGTATTTTCCTTTACTACTTTAGTACCCTCTTCTCCATCGATTGCCTGCAAAACATCAAACCCTTCTTTTTGGAGTTTTTGCACAATGAGATCGCGCAAGAACTTGTCATCCTCCACAATAAGAATGCGTGAAGACGTAGATCCTCCTTTTTCTTTTTGCGGTGAGATTGAATCCTCTTCAGGAGATACTGAGGGTTCAGCCTTGGGTTCTTTCTGAGGTTTAAGGTTTTGACGAATTTTTTGCACAACTTCTTCAGGGGAAAACTCGGCTTTTATGAGATAGTCTCTCGCACCCAGTTTTGTTGCCTCTTCGATTTCTACGGGCTGGCCGGAATTTGATATCACAATAATGGGAATATCTTTGAGTGCGCTATCATTCATGACTTCCCGCATTACTTCAAATCCGCCCATTTTAGGCATAATAATATCAAGAAGCACCAAGTCGGGCTTCTCTTGCCGAAACTTCTTAATGCCTTCTTCTCCGTCCTTTGCGATTGAGACCTCATAGCCTTCTTTCTTGAGTTTACTCTCAAGCACCTCGAGTAAAACTTCTTCGTCTTCAATGATGAGAATTTTTTGAGCCATGCCATTATTCTCAACGAGACAAGCAAGCCTGCTTGCGACGTTGAGTTGTTAGAATAATGAGCACCCCGTTAGATAGAGCTCGCAGAGCTCGCTCATCTAATGGGGTAAGGTTTGGTAGCCAATCGCGCTACGCTTTCGGCTTACGCTCTTGGACCAAGCCCTTATATGATACCATATTCCCCCAGTTGCTGCCAACCATAATGTCAACTTTAAGAGGGACTGAAAAGGTATGGATAGTTTCCATGATACGCCTAATCTCGGGCACCATCGTTTTTACTATATCACGCTTTATTTCAAAAAGTAAGTCGTCGTGTATTTGCAACATGAGCCGGACCCCCGCACCGCTTTCATCAAGATATTGATCGATGCGGATCATGGCCATTTTAATAAGGTCCGCGTTTGCCCCCTGTGCGGTCATATTAACCGCCATTCGTTCAGCTTGCGCCCGCAATTCATGGCTTGGGGAATGAATTTCGGGAAGGTACCTACGCCTCCCGAACATGGTCTCGCTATAGCCCAGCTCCCGGACACGTTCTTTTGTAGATTCAATGAATTTCGCAACCCCCTCAAAATGCTGAAAATAAGATTTCAAAAAGGCGCGTGCCTCGGGCGCCTCTATCCCTAACGAACGCGCAATCCGATTTGCAGATATGCCGTATATCATGCCGAAGTTGAGAGTCTTTGCGGCATCACGCATTGTTTTATCAACATAGCGTGAATCAACTCCGTAAACTAAAGACGCGGTAAAGGTATGAATATCTTCATCCCGTGAAAATGCCTCGAGCATGTGAGGGTCACGCGAAAGATGCGCAATAATGCGGAGCTCGATTTGAGAATAATCAAACGAGACAAAGGTATATCCTCGCTCGGCAAAAAATGCAGAGCGTATTTTTTTGGCCCACGACCCCCGGCGGGGAATATTTTGCAAATTAGGATCTGAACTCGAAAGTCTTCCTGTCGCGGTTCCTGTTTGATTAAACGTAGTGTGAATTCGTTTCGTGTGTCTATCAACCAATTTGGGCAATGCATCAATGTAGGTCGACTTCAGCTTGAACACCTCCCTGTAGTCTAAAATCAACGGTATAATCTTGTGGAGAGAGGCCAAGCTCTCCAGATCCCCGGCAGAAGTTGAGATAAGGCCCGTGGGAGTTTTTTTGAGCCCAAGAGAAGAGAGATGAAGTTTGTCGAAAAGCACCGTTCGGAGCTCCCCCGGTGAATTAATATTAAACGAGCCGCCAGCTGCTGCATGAATCTTGCGGGTAAGAATGGCGATGTCTTTTGAAATCTCGCGCGAGAGTGTATGTAATTTTGGAACACTCACCCGTATGCCGCTTATTTCCATCTTTGCAAGAATTCGCACAAGGGGCATCTCAATTTCCTGAAACACGCGTACTAATTGTGCTCGAGCGAGTTTCTTTTCAAACACCGAAAAAAGAAACGAGAGGACTTCACTTTTCTTACGGCCCGTGTAATCCGCTCCGAGATATAAAAATTCCAGCCGTTCGATACTGTAATCCCGCTCCCCCGGGCTTACCACATATGCCATTATCATAATATCGCTTTCCACCCCCCGGATACCGAGATTTCTTTTCCATAATTCTTTCAGTATGGATTTTAAGTCATAGACAATTTTTTTGATATGGGGATCCTGTAAAAATTCTTTTGTTTCTTTTGTTTCTATATCCAGGACGGCCGTCTGCTTTAAAGCATGGGCCGCAACCTTCCCACCCCCTTCTCCGTCAAAGGTAAAATCGAGAACAACACGCTTCTCTTTCTTCAAAAACTCGCCAGGAGAACCTCCTTTCTTAGAACTAGGCTCTGAAGCTACCAGGGTTTTGGATGACGACTCCTCGATATTGTACTTCCGCCCCTTAAACAATTCATCGCTTCTTTTGAGAAGACTGAAAAATCCATGCTGTTGGAAAAGACCTCGAAGCTCTTTTCCCCGGTAGTGAGCGGGCCATTCGGCTCGGGAAATACTAAAAGGAAAGGAAACATTTGTGTGGATGGTGGCCAACTGCTTACTAAAGAACGCCTGATCTTTGGACTCGGCTAGTATTTGCTTCAGGCGTTCCGACACCGAAGCCTCATCAAGCTTTTTATACATATTTTCGATGCTTCCAAATTGCTGGATGAGAAGCGACGCGGTTTTGTCTCCCACCCCCGGCACCCCTGGGATATTGTCTGAAGGGTCTCCTTTGAGTCCTTTGAAATCGGCGAGTTGGCTGGGAGCAATACCGTAGCGCTGCCTGACGGCGGCTTCATTATACGTTACCGTGTCGCTAAAACCCTTCCTGAATGTATACACGCGCGTATGGTCGTCAACGAGCTGCAAGGTGTCGAGATCGCCTGAAAGAACAATGATGTCGAGCTGGCCCTTCTCTTTTTCTTTCTTAAGGTGTTTCTTAACAAGACTTCCTATGATATCGTCAGCCTCATATTCTTTCTTGTCGAGCACCGGAATCCCAAATGCGCTTACGACGTCCCGTATTTTATTAAATTGTTCTTTCAGGTCATCCGGGGTTTCGGGCCGCGTCCCTTTATATTCTTTGAATTCCTTATGCCGAAATGTGGGACCGGGAAGGTCAAACGCTGCCGCAACGTAATCGGGCTTAAGTTCCTTAAGCACCTTGATAAGAACCGAGGTAAACCCATACACCGCTCCCACCACATCCCCCTTGGGTGAAGTCAACGAAGGAAGTGCGTGGTAAGCCCTATGAATAAGGGCGTGCGCATCAATAATGAGAAATTTTTTCTTTTTGACCGCCATCTTTATTAATTATTACTTATTCATTACTAGTTTCCTTTCTTCTTCGCCTACTCTCTTAAACCGTATCCATACCGCATCTTTTGGTATGGCGCTTTTAATTCTTTCCGCCCATTCGATAACGACAAGCGTTCTCGGTTTTGCGAGGGTGCCCGCGAAATCAACCCCGACCAGATCCTCTTTGTTTGATAAACGATAAAAATCGAGGTGATAAAAAAAATGGAACGGAGTTTTTTTTGATCGCAATCGATATTCTTTACTAATAACAAATGTGGGGCTCGTTATACGTTTCGAAATCCCAAGGCCCCGGGCGAGCCCTTGCACGAATCGCGTTTTTCCTGCTCCCAACTCTCCGGAAAGCGCCAACACCAAGGCCTTATCCTTTTTCGGTTTTAATAATCTCGCAAGTTCTTCAGCGATTTTCTTTGTTTCTCTTTCGCTCTCGGTTGTAATAGTAAGACGCGCCATCTCTTCATATGATAGCAGAGTTGCCTATCAAAATATAGGCGTTATATAATAAAGAAGATGACTGATCTTGCCACGAAAACATGTAAACCTTGTGAAGGTTCCCAGCGACCCATGAATGAGAATGAAGTTCGTGAATACGTTTCTCAAGTGAATGGCTGGGAGTAGGGTTCGAGTCCTAGAGCCCAAGTTGAAAATCGAAAAATAAAAAAAGATTTCAAATTTAAAAACTTCAAAGAAACGATGAGTTTTGTAAACAAAGTTGCAAAACTTGCAGAAAACGAACAGCACCACCCCAATATCCATATTTTCTACAATCACGTAACCTTTGGGCTCTCGACACATGCAATTGGCGGACTTTCCGAAAACGACTTTATTATGGCTGCAAAAATTGACCGAGCTGAGCTGGGTGCAGAAGATGAGATACATG
>JAHCSD010000068.1 GCA_018609185.1 Patescibacteria group bacterium | reverse complement strand
ATCTAACGGGGTGCTCACTGTTCTAACAACTCAACGTCACAAACAAGTTTGTTCGTTTCGTTGAGAACATTGGCATGGGTATTAAACGAAAACTATTCGCCACTGCCTTTACCCTTGCAACGGGTGTGATCGCAGGCGTTTTACTTACGCCTCGTTCGGGCAAAGAAACCCAGAAAAAACTCAAGGTACTCTCCGAGAAAATAAAGAGAGAAGTCGCGCTTGAACTTGCGCATGCAGAAACCCTTTCAAAGAAAGCATATGACGAAGTAGTGGCTGCAACGCTTGACTACTACCAAAGAGTTAAAAAGGTTAAGAAAGAAGATCTTGATGTAATCGCAAAGGATCTAAAAGTGCGCTGGAAGGATGTGGTAGCTGAAGTCAAGAGAAGCGAAAAGACCGCAGGAGGAACACGTGTGAAAAAGACAACACGAAAAAGTTCAAAGCGAAAAAGATAGACGATGTAGCCGGATTTTATACATATGAAAAGCGGCCTTATGGAGGCCGCTTTTCATTATTGATTATTGATTCCTTGTTCGTTTTTTAATATAATAGTTCGTATGAAGAGTGTGTCCCCCCTTAAACTTGATAAGGCTATTGTCACCACCATCATTATCAGTGTGGTAGTTTCTCTTGTGGTAGGGTTTGGCGCGGGAATGGTGAGTGGGCTACTCGTAAGCAGTGATTATTTGCAAGGAGGATTCCCCGTGCCCGGTCTCTTTCAGCAACAAAAAGAGGACGTTAGCCAGGGAGAGGAAATCGTTGAGCCATATCAGCCGCAGGAGCCGAGCGAGAAAGCAGTTATTGACGTGGTGAAGCTGGCCTCGCCGGCGGTGGTAAGCGTTATTATCACAAAAGATCTACCGGTTATCGAGAGATTTTATACTGATCCCTTTGAAGACTTTAATAAATTTTTTGGTGATGATTTTCCTTCGCCGTTCAGGATTCCGCAATATCGCGAGAAAGGAACCGAGAAGCAGGAGGTGGGAGGGGGAACCGGGTTTATTGTTTCGGGCGACGGTTTGATTGTTACCAATAAGCACGTGGTCGTTGACACCGAGGCAGAATACACTGTGCTTACGAATGACGGAGAACGGTATGACGCCAAAGTACTTGCGCGCGATCCGGTGCAGGACCTTGCGATTTTGAAAATCGACAAATCCGGCCTCCCCACCCTCTTGCTTGGAAATTCCGACACGGTCCAGATTGGGCAGACCGTTATTGCGATTGGTAATGCGCTGGGGGAGTTCAGAAATACGGTGAGCGTAGGAGTCATCTCTGGGCTTCAGCGCACCATTACCGCATCAGGCGGCGGGGCTTCAGAGATTATTGATGAAGTTATCCAGACCGATGCCGCAATCAACCGGGGGAATTCCGGAGGCCCGCTCTTAAATCTTAAGGGCGAAGTCATTGCGATTAATACCGCTGTTGCCTTGGGTGCCGAAAATATAGGATTTGCAATTCCGGTAAATAAAGTGAAGAAAGACATTGGACAGGTTGCGGCATTTGGCAAGATCACGTATCCATTTTTGGGAGTCCGCTACATTTTAATAAATAAACGAATTTCTGAGGCAAACAAACTTTCAGTAGACTACGGCGCGCTTATAGTACGGGGGGAAAATCCGGAAGATCTTGCCATTGTTCCCGGGTCTGCCGCCGACATTGCCGGCCTTCTTGAAAACGATATTATACTTGAACTTGACGGCGTGAAAATTGACCAAGAAAATACACTCGCAAGACTCATCCAAAAACATAGCGTGGGGGATGAAGTTACGCTTAAGGTATTGAGCAGGGGAGAGGAGAAAACAGTGACCGCAGTGTTAGGAGAAAATGAATAGAGGAATATTGAAGTCAAAATCTTTAGTTGTCAATATGTGACGGTCGTCACATATTGACAACTAAAAAACCACTGCACGGGTGCAGTGGTTTTTTGTTTGTTGGTTTATCTACTGAGATATCTACGTAGATATCTCAGTAGATATTTTTATTAGTTGACTAACCTTTAATGAGGAAGATTAACTTATCGGTGAATACTCTGACCAGAGAAATAGCTAGTGCGATAATAAGAAGGCATAACCCCTCGAGCACGATGAGTCCCCAAGCGATTTTTCCTAATCTTTGCATCTCGGGAGAAGCTTTTTTAAGGCAAGCATTTTTAATTCTTTCTTCTGTCTTTTGGCTCATTGCTTCATCAGCTAGTTGTCCGCATCTTGTCATGAAGTGCAGTGAGACATCACCCATAAATTCGCTGACGAGCAAATAGGCAAGAAACGCAGAAAGACCGATCAACGCTAACGTAAGTTCCACGAGAACCTCCTTCCTAACTAATTTCGATGTTCCATGCCAATGTATTCATTATGAAGGTTATCAATTCTGTTTTGCTCATGCTTTTTTAAGAGCTCTTTTTTGTATTCTGGAAACTCTTCTATGAAGCCTGTTACACATTGCGGAATGTTTATCCACCCGAAGATTCCGCCCGTGATAACACTTCTTACAAGTTCGAGAAACTCTGACTTCGCTACTTGATGATTTGTATCAATAGGCACGACGTGAGCTTTTACTTGAAGAATCACTTTCGCATATACGCAGAAATCTTCAATCTTTACTCGTGCGTTCCCGAGCAGTATCCAATTTACAAAGGGCCCGTCAAACCCACACCTTACTTCTTCGTCCTTAGTTCCCTTTAGAATGAGACTCATTTTGCCCTCCTTATTTCTTGGTGACTAGTCAGTGTAATACGAATGTTCTATTTTGTCAACCCAGCTCAGCTGGGTCAACCCTTTTAGGCTTTCTGGGTCTGTGATTTCGCTTATAACCCAATCTTAATTCCTGGCTTTTTCATAACCGGATCTCCAATTTTTAAAGAGCATCCCTAAATAGTAACATCCAAAAAACTCAAAAGGCAAATAAAAAATGTCAATTCCGATTTTCATATAACCAGAGGTAATTTTCTCTGTCAACTCTTGACCCCGTTAGAGGTATCGAAGTAAAGATTACTGTTTTTGTGTGGAGGAATTTAGTTGTTATCCTCTTTTGAACTAAGAAATTTTTCCAAGAAACCTCTAACGGGGTTGACAAATTTTAATGAAGGGTATATAATACTTTGTTAAACGCGAAATACATGAAACAAGAAAAGGAGGTTCTTATCGAAGAGATGTAAGCGACCAGTTGTTACTGGTATCTAGCAGCAAAACCCAGAAAAGAAAGGAGTAGCAGATGGTCTGGATTATCAGTATGATTCTTGCGGTGCTCGTCTGTGCAGGAGTGTTTATTTATGGTAAAACGCTCAGGGGTGAGGATAATGATCGGGCGGATAGGTCTCTCGGTGGTTGGCTGTTGATCGGCGCCCCCATACTGTTTCTAGTGTGGGCTGGTGGTCATACGGGGTTTAACTCTGTTCACCAGGTTCCCGCCGGTCACGTAGCTGTGGTCTACCAATTCGGAGCTATCACGGGTCAGATGCCCGAAGGCCTTCAGATTATCCCGCCTTGGCAGGACGTGAAGATCGCGAACATTCAGGTGCAAAAGCACCAGTTCGAAGCCCTGACCGCTTTTTCTGAAGAGACGCAGGATGTGTTCATTGTCGCAACGCTCAACTATGAGGTTTCGCCGGAAGCCATTCAGAAGCTGTACCGGACGGTTGGTCCCAACTACTTCGAAAAGCTTGTTGAAGCGCGCGTGAACCAGAACTTCAAAGATGAGACGGTGAAGTATAAGAGCGTGGACATCGCGCCTAACCGTGAAATTATCCGTAAGGCGGTCCGCGATCGGTTGGCACGTGAGCTACGGCCCTTCTCAATCAACGTGGTTGACCTTCTGATCGATGACATTGACTTCAAGGAAGAATTCAAGCAAGCGATTGAAGACAAGCAGATCGCAACACAGGATGCATTGCGCGAGCAGCGGAAAATTGAACAGAAGAAGGCCGAAGCCCAGCAGGTCATTGAGAAAGCACGGGGTGACGCCGAAGCCGTTCTGATCAATGCGACTGCACAGGCCGAAGCTAACCGTTTGCTCGGCGAGTCTCTATCAGACGAGGTCATCCGGTTCCAGATGATCCAGAAGCTGGCAGGAAATATCGATATCGCGATCGTTGATTCTATTGACAGCATTATCCTTGATACCGATTCGTTGTTCGAGGATAAAGAGGAATAATCACTAAAGAAGAACTAAAAGGCGCACGCCACAGGCGAGTGCCTTTTTAATTTCGTATTTGAGCATGGTATAATAAGTCTTGACACGTCAAGCGTTTTAGTATATAGTAGAGAATATTAGCACTCTTGCTATGAGAGTGCTAATATCGATAAGCATGGATATAAACAAATTCACAACTAAATCTCAAGAGGCGATGAGGAGAGCCCAGGAAATTGCAAGCGAGCGGGGGCAGGCGCAAATCGATACCCCGCACCTGTTACTTGCAGAGAT
>JAHCSD010000007.1 GCA_018609185.1 Patescibacteria group bacterium | reverse complement strand
ATCAACCTCCACTGCAACCACGTCTATCTGCCACGCCTGGCGAGGAGGATAGTCATTAAGCAACAGATAGACTTCCCCCAGCTTCCGTAACTTATTTTGCTTTCGCCAGTCTATATTATCTTCCGGTAAATACTCCCCGCTGTCAAATGAACGAGGTTTAACCTCGTTCATTTGTTTGATGCGCGTTTTAACTTCGACAAAAACAATAGCTCCCTTCTTGGAAGCCACGATATCGATTTCACCAAATTTAGCTCTATAATTCGTCTCAAGCACACGGTAGCCGTTTTTTTTGAGATACGAAACAACTTCCTCCTCGCCCGATCTGCCGAGATGTTTCCGTTCAAATGACATGTATTTAGTGCGTATTAACTAATTTGAGTCTTTCCTCGGTCCCGGCATCCGTCCAAAAGCCTCGATGAAGGAAATAACCAAGTTTTCCCTCTCGCGCAAGATCAGGGAATATATCGTTTTCGATTGAGAAACGTTTTCCGGGATACCCCCGCAACACACTAGGATCAAGGATATAAAAACCGGCGTTAATAAATCCGGCGCGTTCGTCTTTTGGTTTTTCCTGAAATTTTAATATGTTGTCTCCTTCAAGTTTTAATAGACCAAAGTCACGCGCATCTTCCACTTCGTACACCACAATAGTATTAGGAGTTTCTTTACGTTGCTGATAATGATTAACAAAATTCTTAAGGTCGAGATCAGTAATCACGTCTCCGTTAATAGCCATGAAAGGATCCTCTACGTCACGGGAAGCAAATTTTAAGGCGCCTCCTGTTCCCAGGGGTTCTTCCTCGACTACATACTCATATCTTCCATTGAGATGCCTGATGATGTCTTCTGCGCGATACCCAAGACTAAACCGAAGGTCATTCAAACCATGTCTCTCAAGAAGCTCTATCTGATGATCAATCATTAACTTCCCTTGAACCTCCACTAGTGCCTTTGGAATATCTTTTGCGGAATCGGGAAGCCGTGTCCCTTTTCCGCCCGAAAGAATAATGACCTTCATACGCTTTTGATACTAAATCCCGAGAAGATATTTTTCAAGTTTTACTTCTTCTTCGGTTTCGGAATACCTAAATCTTTACAGATTTTCTTTGCTAGAAATGGTTCTATTTCTCTGTGTCTCGGGACTGTAGATATAAGGCTTGTTTTCGGATTAAAAAAGACGCTGTGGTTTGCGCCTTCACGAATAAATTGACAGTTGTGATCGAGAATATAATTTATAAGATCTCTTCGTTTCACAAACTAGAGAGATACGCGTAACGGCTCTTTAGTAACCTTCGCTCCACGAGTAGACTTTCTCAATAAGGAAGAGTTAGCATCTAAAACTAACTTAAGTGCCTCCTTAAGGTTCTCTTTCGCCTCTCTAAGAGTTTTACCCTGGGTGTTAGCTCCTGGAACTTCTTCGACCCAGGCTACATACCACTTTCCTCGTTTTTGATATGCCGCAGTAAATTCTCTTTGCATAGTTATATTGTATTATGAAAAAGACGAAACGTCAAATTCTAGTCTTGGTCCGAATTCAGTACGGCTAGTGGACTGCTGCGGCATCCTTCGCCAACCATCCTTCGCTGAAGCTACGGACTGGCAAGGGCTACGGAATACTAAAGATTTAGTTGCTTGTCCATCCGAAGCTCAAAGAGCGAAGGAAGAGAACTCTGTTTTGGAGGAATTAAGGGGTTGGTGGCGGTTGAAAGTGGAAGTTTTCCCGAGTTTTGGATAAAAGAAAAGCCAGATTGGTTACTGAGTTAAAATATGTCCAAGTGCGAGTAAATATATAAGTAGAAAAACAGATGATATAGCAATCCGTTGAAGGATATCAACTACTTTTGCAAAGGGAGAAAATAAAAACCCGAGAATCCCGAATATTAAACCACCCAGCCCGAAAGCCATAGGGACGAAAACCTTTCCTACGGAAAAATCATAGTTTGCACAGTAAACCAATTCTGGATTAACCTGACATTGATTATAAAGCCTTACTGCATCCCCACGAACCTGTAAGGCTAATAGTATTCCAATAAGAATAAACAGTACAGCAAGAACATTTCTACGCTTGGCAAAAGTGGAAAAAATATTTAAAGGAACCATTACAAGAGTAATAAGCACGATAGGCCACCAACTTAATAGGAAACTCATTGCGTCATCCTGACTTGAGGTATAGCCTTTTCCCGCATGAAATACAAAAGCAAATAATATAATAATGATTGCTAAAAGAAAACTAACTCCCCCGAAAAGTGAAATTTTATTTAAGAAAGATTCTTTGATGGCGTTCATATTTCTATCCTACCACAAAAACAACCACTCAATAAAGAGTGGCGGAAATGAAATGCCCTTCTTCGCATAAAGCTTCGAAGGACACTTCTTCGCCATTATTGTATTGAAGTGCTTGCACTTCGTAGCTTCCGTAAGGAAGCGAAGAAGTGGACCCAGGGAGATTCGAACTCCCGACCTCCTCCGTGCCACGGAGGCGCGCTACCAACTGCGCCATGGGCCCGTAACGCTCAATGATTTATCTCTTGAAATCTTTCTCGGTAAGCTGTGCTTGACGCAAGATAGATCGGAATGTTCCGAATGGAATTTCTTTTCGGTTTGCCGGAACAATCACCGTACGTGTTGGCCTCCCGCTCTTACGAAACTTAACATGGCTTCCTTTTTGCGAAACATAAACAAAGCCCTTCTTCTGAAGGACCCTTACAATCTCCGTTGTTGAAGGAAGTTTCGACACACCCTAAAGGGATACTTTTACAATCTCTGGTCTTTCTACCCTGGTTACGTGCGATTTTTTAACATCCTCGAAGTAGAGTTCCAGGGCCTCATCCAAATTAGCAAGGGCTTCTCTTTTTGTACTGCCAAAACTTGACACATCAACGTTAAGACACTGAGCAACATGATACTTGCCTTCTCGCCAAACGACATTTTTTAATTCGAGTTTCCGCATGTTGTTATACTAACAAACTCTAAGGCTACGGTCAAAATTAATTACACAATTATCTTGTTGGTGCCCCGACGAGGATTCGAACCTCGATCTTATCCTTAGGACGGATCTGCTCTAATCCATTGAGCTATCGGGGCATCCCCTATCCACGAATTAATTTCCGTTGTAACTCTGTTCTATAGAGTTCGATGAGAGCGGATAATTTCCGAAGGGCAAAAATATCATGAATTATTAACCTACACATTCCACACGGATATTTCTCCAGGCTCTTGCTTTTGCTATTTAACTTCAGTAATTCTGGTCTTCGAAATTTGTGTTTTGAGATGCCTGTAACCTTGGCCCAATAACTCTCGGCTTCACCGAGATCCCCCTTATCGCTTATTCTTACCATCACCCGTACCCTTTCTTTTGGGATACCAAGAATCCTCTTAAAAAACGCCAGCATCGTAACGATCATGACAAAGTCTGTATTTGTAAACTCTATGTCTCTGCTAACCCCTAATTTTGTTCCTTCTGCCCAATAAAGTAGTATACCCGAAAGAAGTAAAGACTCGTCTATTTTCAATAACCTTTTGCGTTGTTCCTTCGCCCATTCCTTGGCCCTTCTTTTAATTCGTAACGCCTCCTTCTTACGAAATTGAATCAAGGGATTATTGTCTCTAAGTTCTATCAACCTTTCTCTCTGTTGTACGGTGAGAGGAACGGCACGGCACCATCTAGAAATTGTACTTTGGGCCACGGGAATATGTTGCAAAATCTCGTTATAAGAAAACCCTTGTAAACGTAAGGTTATTGCTTTTGTATATAACTGTTGTTTTCTCAACATCGTTATTTCTTCTCTTCCTTATGTTCAAACACGTGCACATCCCGCTGGGGGAATGGAATTACGATCCCTTCGCGGTCAAACGCGCGCTTGATACGAAGCCGCAGCTCCCCCATTACATCCCACTGCCTCAAGGGCCTGGTATCCCCCAACACCTTGATCTCAATCGCAGAATCGCCGAACTTATCAACACGAAGCACTTGCGGGGGTTTAATAATGTCTGGTGCCCACTTCGCATCCTCAATCATACTCATCCCCACCTTATTTAATACTTTAATTGCATGGTCCAAATCAGTATCATACGCCACACCGATATTTATATTCACGCGAGACCACTGTTTAGTAAGGTTTGAGGCAGAAGTAATTTCCCCATTGGGAATGTGGTGCTGAATACCGTCAAGGTCTCGAAGCACGGTTCTGCGCAAATTTATGTCTTCTACAAGCCCGGCGATGCCCGCAACCCTCGCTACGTCCCCCTTTCGATACTGGTCTTCAAGAAGAATGAAAAGGCCTGAGATGATATCTTTTACAAGACTCTGCGCCCCAAACCCTATTGCAAGTCCGGCAATTCCGGCACCGGCGAGTAGCGGCGCAATGTTAATCCCTATTTCTGAGAGAATCATCAAGCCCGCAAAGCCCATGAAGACAAACTTAAGTCCCATCATAATTACCTGAACAAGAGTTTGGTTCCTTTTCTCCATCGCTTCTCCATCCCGAATTTCATATGTCTTCTCTACCATTAATCGAACCGCTCGCCGTAACACTATTTTTGCCACTTGAAAAGCGATAAAAAAGCCTATAACTATAAAGACAATTTTTATTCCGTGGCTGAATATCCAACCAAATACTATTTCGGGATTTACAAATTGTGACATGTCCATATATTTTATACTAATAAACGAATAATGCTTCGATACTAAAGATGTTGAACCTCCTACTATGGAAACATCATCGTTCTAGAATGTCAAATAGTGGTTGTGCGCTTCTTTGTTATCTTTGTCATGTTCGCCTTTCTCTTCTTTGGTTATTTTTCCATCCTGTACATAGATAATCCTGTCCACAACTTTTTTGATCCGTTCATCATGGCTCACGATCACCACGGTGCGGTTTTCCCGACAGGCAATCCCGGACAAAATTTGGGTAATCACATTCCCCACCTCACTGTCAAGGTTTCCTGTTGGCTCGTCTGCCAAAACGATAGGAGGATTATTGGAAAGCGCACGCATGATAGCCACACGCTGCTTCTCCCCACCTGAGAGCTGGCTCGGAAAGTGACTTGCCCGACGAGAAAGACCCGCGAGCTCTAAAAGACTTTTTGATTTTTCCCGCGCGAGTTCGCCTTTGAGTCCGGACATGCGAACCACGAGCTCGATATTTTCGAGTGCCGTTAGATTTGAAAGAAGATTAAACTCTTGAAAAATAAACCCGAAGTATCGAAGACGATAAGGAGAAAGTTCGGCCTCACGGAGTGAAGAAAACTCTTTACCATTTAAAAATATCTTCCCGGAAGTAGGGCGCAGAAGTCCGCCCATCATGGAAAGAAGCGTGGTCTTCCCGCTCCCCGAAGGCCCCAATATCAAAGCCGATTCCCCCCTACGGAATTCAATGGTAATATCTCTTATCGCTTCAACTTTCGTTTCTTGGGTGTCACCGAATACTTTAGTGATATGATCAAGAGATAATGTTATGTGCTGTGTCATGCCAATTTTGCCCGCAAGCCACGCGAGCGGTTAGAAAATTGAGCACCCCGTTAGATAGAGCTCGCAAGCTCGCTCATCTAACGGGGTAAGGTTTTCTTGCTAAATTTTCTGCGTCCTTCGGATTTGAAAATTTAGAGAAAGCCCTTATTTAAATACGATTGCCGGCTCAATATGAGCGATTCGCCTTATGGGCACAAAAGCAGCAAATATACTCATTACAAGAATTAATATTAAAATTAATGCCACGTCTTGAATTATTATCTTGGTTACAAACTGGGGCACATAATCCTCCAGGAATAGTTTTGTAAGAAACGTAAGACTCATGCCCACAACAAACCCTACCAGTCCCGTGATGAATGATTGTTGGATGATGACCTTATAAAGATACGTATTAGACGCACCGATAGCCTTTAAGATCCCATATTCTTTTGACTTCTCTATGGTAGAAGTATACGTCATAAGTCCGACAACGGTAAGTCCCACGAGGAACCCAATAAACACCAGTACCGTAAGAATAGGAATAAAGATGTCGTTAATTTCCTGTTGGTTTGATTTTTTGTAATCATCCTGGGTGATGGCCGAGACGCCCTCAAGGCGACGCTCAATCTCCTCACTTGTCGCAAGCGCTGCGGCATCGTTTTTAAGCATAGTGAGATAAAAACTTACGAAACCGGGTATTTTGAATAAGTCTTCTGCCTCCTTCTGCTCCATAAATGCAAATTGTACAAATACGAGATCGCCCCCCTGTCCGATACCTGACACCTTCAGGTCCCTGTCGAGTATACGAAGGGTATCGCCAACCACAATACCCTTTGTTTTCGCGAATACTTTATCAATGATAATTTCTCCTTCTCCTGGTATGTCTTTCCCTTCGATTACTTTGATGGGTCCCCCCACACGGGTTTCCGAATCGTATCCTACGATATACATGCGTACCGTATCCTCTCCAAGCTCAAAACTCGTCTGGCGCCCAATAAGGGGGTACACCGCCTCTACGTTTTCAATGCTCTCGATCTCTTCTTTCAGGGTAAGGGGAAGCATAGATATTGAATTAAAAAAATCGTCTCCTCCTTCCTGGAGAACCCAGATATCGGTATTGGTATTTGTAATATACTCAACCACTTTCTCATTCCATCCTCTAAAAAGCCCCAAAAGAATGAGGATAAGAAAAACGGAAAATGCCACCCCGCTAATACTGATCAGGAACCGAATCTTATTGTGAAATAAATTGCGCCATGCGATAGAAACCATCTGAAAGCGACACTAATTACGAATCACACCCGAATGTCCCGAATTAACGTAAATCTATTAGGATCATTCGGATGAAATTCGGATATTGGGGTCGCTTCTATTATATCATTTCCCAAACTAAAAAGCCCGTGGTAGCGGACCTGCATTATTTTAAAATCTCCCTGCGGATATCTTCGGGTATGGGAATTTCTTCGCGCACGGGACTGATGCCGGGATAACGCCATGCGGTAATAATTCGTTTCTTCTGTTTTTCTTCCCCCAAAGACTGATACATGAGCCAAATTTCAGTGATGTGCTTTTTGGTTCCTGTCCGCTGCATTAAAGCAGTGGTGCCGGGGGCCACGCCCTTTTCGACTCTCTCGGGACGACGCAAAACCCGCCTGAGGCGGGCTTCAGAAAGCCGGTAAAACTTCATCTTTTCTTTCGCATGCCACGTCCAGGAAAGTTCGCTTCCGGGCTTTTCTAGTTTCATTTTTTCCAGTCCTTGATACTAATAACCTTACCCCGAAGGGAAACGACTACTTTTTGACGCTCCCTCCAGCCAAGCTTACGAACAAATTCAATTGGCAACGTAAGTCCGTAGCTTGCTCCACCCGCCATTTTGGTAATTTTACGAATATTTCGGTTTTCTAATCTTCTTCTAGTTTTCATCCCACACATAACTTGCACTGCTTTGAATATCGCAAAGCACATATCTGGCTTCTCGATATCTCAACATACAGTTACAAGACCAAATTTTCTATATTGAAATTGACTATCTCCCACTCCTAACTTAAAATGTACAAGTTATGTGTGGGATTCATTACGTTTTATCTACTGAGATATCTACGTAGATATCTCAGTAGATCTTGACTATCTTATTATAAACCAATTGTAAACCAAAACCAGCTTTCATGAAAGCTGGTTTTGGTTTACTTGGTGCCCGAGGAGATTCGAACTCCCCCTACGACCTCCACAAAGTCGTGTGCTAAACCACTACACCACGGGCACCATATGCCCCCACCAGGAGTCGAACCTGAATCAAGGGATTAGAAGTCCCCTGCGGCACATGCCCAGCACTTTCTATACCCCCGGAGGGAATCGAACCCCCATCAAAGGCTTAGAAAACCCCTACTCTGTCCATTGAGCTACGGGGGCGTAGAAAGTGCTGGATCCGCTACCGGGGCATCGTGGACAAATTATCTTACCATTTTTCTCCCTCTAACACAAGGGTTTCTGAATATATCTCAGCTCCCCCACACCCATTCTTTAAAGCCGTGTAGGAGTAGCCGGTGAAAGAGGAAGCTCGACTTTCTGATGGCGTTCATTCTATGAATTTGAAGGTAGAGAGGATTTGATTAAGTGTATTCTCTAAATCCTCATTTCTTTCTGATAATTGAGCCCAAATCTCATAGAAACTTTGTCCGTTATTCAAATAATAAGATATTTGGATTCCGCTTCCTCCTAAATAGGCACAAAACACTTTACACTCCAGGGTAGTTTTAATGATGGACGTTTTGGCAATTTGTGTTTCTTCACGATAAAAGTTTACATCTTTTTCAGATATTTCAGTTCCTTCTGCGAGGTAATTACCCACCAGTTCATTATGGTCACTAATAACTCTCTCTGCACCATTTTCGGGTAGTCCCCACTCATTTACAAAATCATCTAAACTAGACCAAGTATCATTGAGGGTATAAAAATTAACTTCGATTTCACCTGACCCTGGTGTATCTCTCTCAGAAAGTTTCGCATTGGCTATTACTAAGGGTATATTAACTTTTGGAGTGGTAGATTTAAAACCTAAAACATACCAA
Organism: Patescibacteria group bacterium; assembly: GCA_018609185.1. Taxonomy (GTDB): domain Bacteria; phylum Patescibacteriota; class Minisyncoccia; order JAHCSD01; family JAHCSD01; genus JAHCSD01. Next base: position 6,576 of record JAHCSD010000007.1, on the reverse strand, counting down.
TCCTCTGGATGCTTCACCTCAAATCCATATTCCTCGTTCCGATAGGTTTTCCAGCCAGCGGTTTTATCTGGCTCGATGAATTTGAGAGTGGAAAGGATTTTTTCAAATGTATCATAATGAATCAAGTCAGGGTTATTGGGATCTTTTCTGGCGACCGAATCAAAATACTCATTGAACTTTTTTATTCGTTCTTTAGAATCTAACGGATATAATTCTGGCAAGCCTCGATGACCTGATACAGAAATTCGAGCATCTTTTCGATAGAAAATAAAACTTATCCCAAAAGAGGGATCTTCTCCAATATAAAATTTACTAAATTTACCTTTTACCTCGCCAAATTTTTCTATTTTACAATAGTTACGAAGCCCAATTTCTGACTCTCCAGCACAATCGTAGCCAATGTTTGAATTACTAATTACCGCTCTTTCGTTTAGAACATCCGTCAACGTCAAATAAGGGGTACTTTTCTCTGAAAAATTACTAATTTTCTCTATCCTAACAATATTAGTAATTTCGGCATAAAAATCCTCTGGATATTTAAACTCAAATCCATACTCCTCATTTCTATACACCTCCCAACTAACAATTTCATCTTCAATCGCTTGAGCTGGTTCTTCTATTTGGGATTCGTCTTCGGTGACGACTTCCTCGGGTTCAGATTTATTGAATACGAAAAAATAGAGCCCCGCTCCAGAGACAACACTTGCAACAAGAAAAACTGCGATTACTCCAAAAATTATGAGTTTCTTTTTACTGTTTGATTGGATCGGTTGAACTTCTGATTGTTGTAATGGCTCTTGTTCCATATATTCTTATTTTATCTTATAAACAGTCTCACTCACCACCACTATAAGGGTTCCGGTGTAGGTCTCAAAAAAGCTTCTTCGTGTAACCCTTCTCTTTAACTTCCCATGATTCTGGTGATGCCCTACTCGAAATTCGTGCGACGAGGAAAGCTACATCTAAAGGAGTGAGCGAGAATAGAATCATCTGGGGCCCGCGGACGGAGCCCTGAGATTCGCGAAGGGCGAAGTGCTAGCCAGGGAGATGATTCTTCGACGCGAACGACTATTAGATGACTTGACGAGGAGAGAATTTCGAGTAGGGCATCACCAGAATCTACTCAACAACCTCTTCGGACACCGGCTCCGGAGGCGCAGAAACACGAAACGGATCCTCACCACTCTCAAACTCCGGATTATTGAATGCTTCTTCCCGAACATTAATATCTTTCAAGGTCTCTTGCAATAAATCTTGAGGAATAGTTGTAATGGGAACCGTGGTCTCGAGTTTAGAACTCGCCGGACGCAATGCATAAGTATGAAACAGCCACCCCCAAATACCGATAAGAATGATAAAGAACACGAGCAATACTTTTGCATAATGCTCCTTGTATAATTCGGGTGAATGAGCGATCTTTGACCCTGCGAGTTTAATTATCGATGGATATCGAGGCTTCATTGGGCGAGTCCGGTGGGACAACTTAGAAATAAGTTGTACTACCGGGTAAAGACTTTAAACGATATATTTGTCTCGAGCAACGGGCTTACTCCCGGAGCTATCCTTTTCCCCGCATTTCGAACCGTAATGCCGTCGATGTTGCTATAAAACTTCATGGTATTAAAAAGCTCAAGAAATCCAAGTAAATCTTTAAACGAACCCTGAAGACTCACAGAAGAAGAAAAGTAGGAAGCATCACCAGAATCAATATATCGGGGAGGAGAAAGTGTATGAGTGTTCCCTGTCTTTTTTACAATATCTTCTATGAGTAATATAAATTCGAGATCGTCCACGTCTTGTTCGTATAACGCCTCTTCAATTTTTTCCAGAAACTCTTTGTTCTCTTTATAGGTGCTTTCGAGATTACCCAACTGCTTTTGTCGTTCCGAAAGACGGGCCAGCTCTTCCCGACTTTGTGAAAAGTCTCCTGATGTTTTCTTGAGTAAATTAAAGACAGGGAAGATAAGAAATGCGCCAAGGAAGACGGGCACCAGGACGGCAAGTGCGAGCGTGATATAAAATTTTTTCTTTGGTTCAAGTTTCATAACTCAAGGAATAATAGTGAATGTGAACGTAAAATTGATATCCCTTTCTTGGTTCTTGTTTGAAAACGGGGATACTAAATCGGTAAAACGTGCGTGTCGTTTTATGGTGCCTTCCATGACTATGACCTGGTCACGCGTATCGGCATGCCCCTCTATTCGTACGGTCTTTGTGGTATCTTCGCCGGAAAGCTCCTCTCGAATATTCACAGATGAAAAGACAACTCCTGAAGGCGGCAAGAGGGCGAGTTCTCGCAATACGAGTTCATAACCATCGCGCTCTTTCTGAATCTGGCGGACATTTCGGAGCTTTTTCACAAATGCTCTTGTGTCTGATTCCAGGCTTTCTGCTCTCCGAGTCTCTTCGCGAACCTCTTCTCGCCGAATGGACTCGGCAAGTGGTTCAAGTTGAATCCGGTTATAGACAACACCGCTGAATAAAAGTCCTCCAAAAAGTAAAAGAAACAGAGAAAATACTCCCGAACTGAAAATAGCAAGTCGTCGGTTTTTCTCCCACTCAAATGTTTCTTTTTGCTTTGGAGGAAGTAAGTTAAGTTTTAACATGCCACTATTCTCAACGAAACGAACAAACTTGTTTGTGACGTTGAGTTGTTAGAACAGTGAGCACCCCGTTAGATAGAGCTCGCAGAGCTCGCTCATCTAACGGGGTAAGGTTTTGTAACCAATCGCTTGCGCTCTTGGACAAAGCCCTTATTTCCGGCCTTTTTTAATTAATTTTTCAATGGCAAGCGCTATTCCGGTCACAATGGCCTTTTTCCGTATCTCTTCCATGAAGTGCGACACGTTACTGATGCAGCTCTCGACATCTTCGCTCACTTTATCGACCCGCCCTAAAATCCTCGCGAGTCGCCAAAGTACAATAACTAAAAATACCGTAAGCACCACAGTTGCTATGGCGCCAACAACATAAAAGACGTTTTGAGCTGATATATCTACTGTCATGTTTCGATATTACTCAACATGACCCTGAGCCTGTCGAATGGGTCATAATACTTCTTTATTATACCATTTCTAAAATAAAACAACAAATCAGTTTCTCTCAAGCGCCTCCCGCGTATACTGATTAAGCGAATTCCACAATACCCAACCATAAGCCCCCTCATCATACACGGCCTGTTTTTCCTGCCTAATCATGTCAGCCGTATAGATTGCCCCTATATCAAAATCCTGCAGCCAGGGCCGGATCTTCCCGGTGACCTCTTCTCCATAATGTTCCTTTGCGTACGCAAGACTAATAGAGATAACTTCATAGGGATGCTCGGCGGGTTTTTTGATTCCCTCAAAACCCGACTGGTAATGCGAGGGATAGGTCATGGGTGCCACATAATCAAAATAAGGAAGCGCATCTTCCAGGCGCTGCCCGATATTTAAATCATCGTCTCCTGTTTTAACAAGCGTGAGACCAAAAAGATCGGCGGAGGTATAGACGGGATAACGCTTCATGCCCGAATAGAGATAGCGATAAAACCTTCGAATTATTTCGTATTTAGGCGTTTCCCCGTCCCAAAAAGGATATGAAATACTTGAAAGCTTACCGTCTGAAGGAAAACGGATATAGTCAAAATTTACTTCGTCTACCCCGTAGTTTGCGGCTTCCTGCGCCAAAGAAACAATATATCTCCATACTGTGCGTGAAGCAGGATCCATCCAGCCAAGCCCCCTGTTATCTTTCCAGATTCCACCCGTGTATTTGTTTTTGAGCGCGAGGTCAGGCCGCTTCTTTGCGAGTTCGGGATCCTGGAATACGGAAATACGCACAATCACATAGATATTTTCTTGATGAAGCCTTTGAACCAAACCCCGAAAATCATTAATGCGTATCTCTTCAAGATCAAGGGTATCGACAAGGTTAACGTCAGTATCAAACGCAACTTTTCCCGTATAGTCTTTCATGTCGATCACCACGGTATTAAGCTCGGTTTCTTTAATCATTGCTATGATACCCTCCATGCCCGACCCGCCCGCAGTCCAGCTCGTAACATACACTCCTTTACTATATACAGGATCCGGTTTTTCAGCTTCTTCTTCGATGTAAGCAGAAGAAAGCTCGGTAAGTTCTTTTGAGAATTGTATATACATAAACCCAATAACAAAAAGCGCGCTCACATAAGCTCCAACAAGAACTATTACCGAGGTTTTAAGACCCGGGCTATACGGCTCGCGCTTGTAATAATCAAAATTTTTATGCCACAGTTCCACTTTCCTATATAATCATAAAAAAAGGCCGCCCGCAAGCAGTTTTTTTATTTTATCATCGTAGGTTTACAACATGTTTTATATATGCTTTCTTCTCCACTCTTCAATTTTTTTGTGATCGCCTGAAAGCAGCACTTTTGGCACGTTCCAGTTTTTGCTCCTTTGAGGAGAAAATGTTTCAGGGCGAGTATACACCGGATAACTTCCGAGGGAGAGCCGCCCTCGCTCGAGGAAGACTGCCCCCCCCGAAGAAGGAAATCGTTTCTCTTCGATTGACTCTTCCTTAATTACGCCGGGAATCAGGCGGGAGACTGCATCCACCACAATCATCGCGGGAAGCTCGCCTCCCGTTAGTATGTAATCCCCTACCGAAACTTCATAGTCAGCAATGTGTGTTGCCACGCGCTCATCCACTCCCTCGTATCTCCCGCAAATCATAATCAACTGATCGAGTTTAGAAAACCTCTGCGCCATTTTTTGATCAAACTTCTTCCCCTTCGCAGAAAAAAGAATTGTTTTTATCTTTTTCCTTTTGCTTTTTGCTTTTTTTAGGGTTGTTACCGCCTTAAAAATTGGGCCTACCATCATCACCATTCCCGGCCCCCCCCCGAATGGACTGTTATCCACGGTTTTGTGTTTGTCAGTTGCCCAGTCACGCAAATTGTGAACCCCAATCTTAACTAAGCGCTTGTTTTGCGCGCGCTTGATTATGGACTCCGAAAAGTAACTATCGAATATTTCTGGAAATATTGTGAGGATATCAAAACGTGTCATAAACGAAAGCAGTGCTACGATTGCATCGTAGCACTGCCCCCTAAAAACGTAAATAACGTTAAGGTCGTTTATTGGTAGATCTTGAAATGCTTATCCTTCAATCAACTCAGGATAACCCTGAGCTTGTCGAACGGGTTAGAGCTTCAGATCTTCCACGACGTCATCTCGAACTCCGGCAGAGCCTCCCCCTCGAGGGGCACGGCCTGCGGGTTCTTCAATCTTTAGATTCACTCGAGCGTGATTTTTGAGGCCCACAATTCGAAGAAGGTTTCGAATCGCTCGTGCAGTAGATCCACTGCGGCCAATCAATTGACCCATGTCTTCGGGGTTTACTTTAAGTGTAAGTAACACTCCCATCTCATCCACTTTTCGATCTACTTTCACCTCATCTGGATGAGCTACAAGGGCCTTTACAACAAACTCAAGGAATTCTTGATCGCCTTGTTTTGCGGCCATACGATATTCGTGCGTAACCAAGTTCACCCTTCGATGTGCTCAGGCCATTCGATGCTCTAAGGAGCCCTCAGGCTCTCAAAGAGAGAAACCATGTCTTCGACTCTGAGGGACGAGCCCTCAGGCTCAGACTCGAATGAGAACCGTCGAACCGGTGTAAACTTAATGTACCTCTTTTCAGTTTAATGAAATCTTACAATACTCGACCTTTTACCATATAAACAAGTATGTTCCCTCAACGGGGTATGATAACGCATATAGAATTATTTGTCAAGTCCCACTACCAATTTATTGGTGTGGGACTAACTCCCACACTTTTAAAAAAGTAGTGGGGGGTCAAGTGTTTGCTTGTTTCTCCTCTTTTACACCCTCTTCTTTGGTTTTGGTTTTTGCTTCATCTGCCGTTTCTTTTACTTTTTCATCCCTAACCTCTCCTTCTGGGGGCTTTTCTTCGTTCTGGGAGGCTTCTTCCTTGTCTCCTCCCGCCTTTATATTCTTGCCTTGAGGATCGGTTTCTGTTTCCTTTATTGCTTTTTCTGGCTTAGTTTCATCTTTGGCGGGTGCTTTCTTCTCGCTTTTTACTTCCTCCTCTTTCGATGCTTCCTTCGTGTCCTTTTCTTTTACAGCTTCACTTGCTTCTTCCCGCCCAGAATCATCTGGGCGAGGCTCGCCCCCTTCGGGGGCGGCTTTCGGCTTCTCCGCTCGTTCTTTCTTTTTTCGCTTGCGAGATGAATGTGCACGAACCTTTTCTCCTTCAATAACCTGTTCACGCACTAACAGATTATTAACGCTTGCAGAAACCTGCGCCCCCTTATCAATCCAGTGAAGGACTCGATCTTTATCAATGATCTTTTCTTTTTTGAGAGGGTCGTATGAACCCAAAAGTTCCAAAAACTTGCCCTTGGGAGGGCTTTCTTTGGGAGTCACCACAATCTTAAAAAATGGCCTGTTTTTTCTTCCTCGTCTTTGAAAACGGATAACTAACATAGTACGTTCTAGTGTAAACAAAGAATGGTGAATATGTCAATCCCGTTAGAGGTCCACCCCGCCCGAAGGGCGTGGCGGCAGCCACCTAGGGATGGCTTACCTA
>JAHCSD010000067.1 GCA_018609185.1 Patescibacteria group bacterium | reverse complement strand
TACGCATCGGCTCCTGGCGCCTCGAATCTTGCCTGAATGCACTCCGCTAAATTGATTCTGTTCGAGTCCTAGAGCCCTAGTATCTTAACAAAGAAAGGAGGAAGCAGAGAAATGCGATTCCTGAAATTCCCCTTGGGGCTACTGAGGCAGCCACTGACATGGGCTGCCTTTCTCGCGGTATGGTTTTTGATTCGATTATTGCGCAAGCGATCTATGAAAACTCGATTTCGAGCTATTCGTTGGTTTATTAAATTCAAATTTTTTTGGATGAGAAATAAGACGAACAAAAACCTTGCCCTTATTCGTCCGGATTTGGACGAAAAAACGATCAAAAAAGGTGTGGGGCAAGTTACTGAAACCGCGGCACGTTCGTGGGCAGCCATGCTTGGAAACGGGCCGGATAACTTAGGCCAAAGCAAACTTGAAGTGAGGGGTATGGACCCGCTTCTTGATTATCATCGCGCCGGAAAGAAAATAGTCGTGGTAGTAGGCCACGTGGGGCCCGTTGACGAAGCGTTTGCAGTATTTTCTCATTATAATATTCGTGCGTATATCCCGGTTGAGGGCGTAAAACCCGTTTGGCTTTTCAACCTTATGACAGAACATCGGAGAAGCTTTGGCGACGTCGTCCTCGAAGCTGTGCAGAAAGGCGAAACGCTGAAACGGGCGCGTCAAAATCTATCCGAGGGCCGAATCGTGGTTATGACCATTGACTTTCAAAGTCGTAGAGGAGTGAAATGCCAAATCGGGAAAGGCGAAGCCAGTTTCCCTGTGGGTGCCGTCAAGCTCGGGCTTGAGGAAGATGCATACATTTTTCCGGCCTTTCCTTCGTGGGGAAAAAACGAAGAGGTAATAATTGAAATAGGCCGGCCATTCAAGTTTCCCAAGACCAATGATGTCGCAGGAGACATTGAGCGAAATACCCGTTGGATGATTGGTGCATACGGGGTTAAGCACATTCAACCCAACTGGAATCAATGGCTTCGCGCACCGTACATGGACTTGGAGCCCGTGAAAGACGGAAATTAGGAATCAGGAATTATGAATCCCACACATAACTTGTTATGTGTGGGATGAATTACGCAAAAATCCTTATCGGAAAGATAAGGATTTTTTCTAGGTTGTTGTTGGAACGATATGTTTTGGTTCCGGCTTTGCATAAGAGTTAGTTGTCAATATGTGACGATCGTCACATATTGACAACTAACTTCAATAAAAAGAGCCCCCGGGTATGGACGAGGTCCATATTATGCACCGGGGGCAAGGGCTTCTATTCTCGGCCGCTTCCCGCATAGCGAGTTAAAGCATATGGCCGAGGGGCTGGAATAAATAAAAGGAATGAGCAAAGAGAGGGTCCCGGCACCTTGCGTGCGCAAGGTGCCGGGAGATAAGCCCTGGCAGTGACGAGCACTTCGGGGGCAGGTTGCGGGTAAAACCGCCAATTGGACTCCCGTCGTCCAATGGTCGGCAAAATTAGGGTTAGTGTCTCGCAACGCCAGGGAAGATTCCAGATACCCAGCATCGGTAAGCCAATCTCCCTGTTGGATATAACCGCATGGCCGGCCATCCAGCAGTTCACTGGGCCAACACTGGGGCGTATGCACAACCCTACGTCGCGTATCGGGATTTATCCATGGTTACCCGGGCAACACAGGGGCGTATACTTTGAAGGAACGAATTCCTTCTCTCTAAACCCTTTTTCAAAAAGGTTCAGAAAGGAGGGCCCAGGGTTACGGTCCTTCCGAACTAGGTAAAACCTAGCGAAGGGTAACCCTGGGGAGGTAATACACCTCGCCCAGCTTTGCTGGGCGAGGTTCGCTCACAAAAGTGAGCGGCCGCCGTTACGCAGGCCCTCCTTCGCGTAAAGCTACGGAGGACAAGTAAAGACGGGGACTAAATCCAAAAGAACAGGGGGTGGTGGGCCCGACCAGAGCTGGACCCTGGTCGGGCCCTGGGTAACACCGTGCCTTGCCAGCCAAAGTTAGGTTGAGTGAAAGTAGTCCAGAAGGGAAGTGGGCAACTGTGGCGGAGCTGGTGCTCCAGTTTTTCGCTGTTCAAACAGCTGCCCTTCCTTATGGGGGTAAGATCCCGGACAGTGCATAGGCACCGTCACGTAGCCCCGGCAAAGGCCGAGACCTAGAACATTCCCCCTTTCAAATAAGTAGCCTTTAGGTAAACCGATGATGTGGCAACCCGACGGTTAATTCCGTCCTCTCCTCCATTGGCGAAGCTCGTCCTATGGACGGCCCAACCAACACGTGGCGGCGAGTGCTACTAGAGGCTCTGGTTTGAAATACCCAACGGGTATTTCGGGACCAACGTCCCCCAGACTTCGTCGACTACCTTCGACTCAAGAAGTGATGGTGTTTATCCCTAGGTAGCGGGCACCTCCACTTCAACCTCCCTTCTAGACTTCTAAGGGCTTGGTCCAAGACCGAGCACATAATGTATTATGTGCTTCGGGATTGGCTGCCAAACCTTACCCCGTTAGATGGCGGCTACGCCTATCTAATGGGGTACTCATTTTTAAGGAATTCAGAGCGGAGAGGATCACCAGGGTGATCCTTTCTCTTTAGAGAACGACAGAGGTGCCGTTGCGGTAAGGCACTCACGCGCCTTACTATTTTCTGATTTATAGACGCCCTTTGCGACCTCCGTTCCCTCCGTTCTAAATTCCTTTTCAATTTTTTAGTGAACCCCACACATAAGAAGTACTGCTACGCAGTTTTGGCGCATTTGCGTCAGTACTGCTTATGCGTGGGGTGAACAGTCCATTATACACCCATTTGAAAAATTTCGTGTCAATCCCACACATAACTTGTACTAGCACCGAAGGTGCTTCAACGTGCGAAGCAGCACAAGTTATGTGTGGGATCAAGCCCAACAAGACAGTTTAGCATACCTGGAAAATTTTGTCAAGCCCTTCGGACACTTCGGCAAGCTCAGTGTAAACTTTCAAATGTTCAGCCCGATAGGTCATTATATTGCTTCGAAAAACTTTGTCAAGTGGTTTCCGAACGTTTATAATAAAAGCAATGAAACAAGGGAATAACAAGCCAAAATTAAACGATTACATTGACAGTAACAAGCTGCGTCAGCTTTGCCTGCAATACGAAAAAGAACTTACTATTACCCGTGACTACATGTTTTGGTTTTTGGTGGTGTGGACCCTTGCGATGCTCGTACTCGAATGGCTCAACTTTTTTGGTTGGCTGGAGCATATTCCCGAGTCAATGAGCGCAGGCTATATTATTTTGCTCGGTGCCTATATCGTGCATAAAGAAGTAGGCAGGTGGGCGGATCTCAAGACAAAAGTACGGCATGGAGAAATCTTTGTCTATATCTGGTGGGGAACATTTCTTATTATGTTTTTGACTGCTATTTTCCGCGGGGGGTACGAAGTTCCTCAAAATATGCCTATACTTTCATACGAAGTGTTGGGCTACTTTATCTTTAGCGAGGTTTCGAAGTCGATAAATCGATGGCGAAAGCACAGAAGACATAAGGGCTTTGTCCAAGAAGCCGAGTCGGGAGACGAAGGCTGATTGGCAACAAAACCTTACCCCGTTAGATGAGCGAGCTCTAACGAGCTCTATCTAACGGGGTGCTCAATTTTGTAACCGCTCGCGTGGCTCGCGGGCAAAATTGGCATGAAAAACCAAGATATTGCAAAAATATTATACGAAATGGCGGAATATCTTGAGATGAAAGATGTGCCATTTAAGCCGAGGGCCTTTGAAAAGGCAGCGCATTCTGTTGAGGCGTTAACAGAAGACGTAAAAGATTTATATAAAGAGGGAGGTATGAGAGCGCTTGAAGATATCCCGGGCGTGGGCAAGGGAATTGCGGAACGGATCGAAGAAGCTATCAAGACCGGACATGTAAAAGATTACGATCGACTCAAAAAAGAGATGCCCGTTGATATCGCGAGCCTTACGGCGATTGAGGGCGTGGGTACGAAAATGGTAAAAGTTTTTTATCAGAAACTCGGGATAAAAAATATACAGGAACTTGAAAAAGTGGCAAAGGCGGGTAAAATTAGAGAACTTGAGGGATTCAAAGAAAAGACAGAAGAAAATATTTTAAAAGGGATTGAATTTTTAAAAACGTCTGGTGGACGTTTTTTATTGGGCGAGGCGTTGCCTATTCTTCGAGATATTAAAGAGCGTCTTTCAGAACTCAAAGAAGTGAAAAAGATCGAAGTGTGCGGCTCTCTTCGGCGTTGGGAAGAGACAATTGGAGATGGTGATATTTTGATAGTTTCTGAAAAGCCAAAACCCATAATGGATTTTTTCGTTTCCCAATCCGACGTTATTCATGTATATGGGCATGGTGAGACAAAATCAGCAGTGAAACTCAAAAATGGGATGGACGTGGATTTGCGCATCGTGCCAGAAGGATCATATGGGGCAGCAATGCAGTATTTTACGGGGAACATTGACCACAATGTGGCGA
>JAHCSD010000066.1 GCA_018609185.1 Patescibacteria group bacterium | reverse complement strand
CCTAAGATGATCGGGAATATGGATTTCGAAAATTCCGTTTTCCGTCCGGACAAACGTGCTGCCCATTGCAACGACTTTGGAATTGGGGATGGTTTCCTCGAGCTTTCGTACGAAAAAGACTAAGACCTGCTTAAAGTATCTTTGCCACTCTTCTGGATGAATGTTAGAGATGATCGTACGAGCGCTCTCGTCTTGAAGCTCCCTCAGACGCTCTTCATTCTCCGCTATATCACTGTTTTCCCCAGCCGCTGCCAAGGCTTTCTTTGCGATTCTAATGTCAATATCCAATTGATTCTGCTTGACCCTCGTCCAGTAATTCGCCTCCCAATAAGCGGCGGCAGCTATAAACTCTTCTTCTTTTCGGCCCAAGATTACGAATATGGGACCAGAGAATTCAGGCCTACCACTCGGAGTTGTGGCGATCTTTTCCCATCCCTGCATACTATCCAAGAATATCTCTTCGGTTGTTTGGTATACTATGCCTCCCCTGGGACGTTGATCAAGGATGGCCTGTGCCTTCTGCGCGTAACCGGGAACGAGATTCTTGGTGTTGATGTTCCTACCGGAAACAAGGGAACGATACACACTCAGCGCACCCGCGGCCTTCTTAACATCAATGTCCAAAAAGTTAGTAAGGAGTACTGCAACACTGCCGTTGTTCTCGGCATACTCAAGCGCCCTACGCGCAGGGTTGTCACGAATAAGCCCACCGTAAGGAATACCCAGGTTGACACCGTTTAAAACCAAAACAGTATCACCTTGCTTTATGTCAAGTTCAATGGGGTTATCATACGACCCCCGGGGCAACTCAAATCCGTCGGTATCAACTTCTTCCATTGCGCTGGCGATGCGCCCGAACCCTGCCCTAAATTGTGTCGTTTTATCTTTGCCGCTGGTTCCGCCCAATTCTTTGTACTTCTTGGCTGCCACCCGCCTAGGTACCCACGGACAATGCTCTAAGAATTCAGTAATTGGTCTGTGATTACGTACAACGGTTTTGATCAAATCCTCGACTTCTCTTGTCCAAACCATAGAAGGTAACTTACTTTTCAACGATTGTTCACTAAGTCGGTGTCCCGATTTCTGAATTTCCTTTGCAAATTCCTGGTTCAGGGTCTCCAGAATCTTATCAAGGCCCTCTTTATCTTTAGAACCAGCCCCGTCTATCAATATTCCGCTATGCACGAGTTCGCGAAAACGATCCTCAAGACCGGGAACACTCCACACACTGCCGTTTTTAGACATTGTCATCCACGCTCCTTTCTTTTGCTTCTGCCGATATCGACCATACGGACTATTCAATTGTAATGAACCGTTTTTAAAATAGCAGAAGCAGAGAAATAAGTCAACAGAATAGTAAAAACCGCCTCAAGGACGGTTTTATGAACCCCGTTAGAGATTCTGATTACGTAGCACTCTTTCTTATTCATTGGATTTGGACTGAATCCCCCCGCCAGATAACGACTCTTGTGATTGCCGCAAATCTCTAACGGGGTGAAATTTCTTTCAAAATCTTTTTTAACGCTTTTAGAGGATCGGGGGCAGCTACAAGCGGCCTTCCGATTACGAGGAGATTGGCTCCTTGTTTCATAGCTTCTTTCGGAGTCAATGTTCTTTTTTGATCATCGGTCGTCTTATACCATTTAGGACGAATGCTGGGAACAATCCTCAAAAGATCGGAAACGCCATTTTCTTTTCGGGTAAGAACCGGAAGTTCCTGGCCTGAACTCACCACGCCCGCGCATCCCGCTTCTTTTGCGTATATCGCAAGTTGAAGTACCTTCTGATTAATCGAGAGCCCGAAAAATTCAAGACAGCGCCCCTCGTCAAACGAAGTGAGTATGGTAACCGCAAGCACCTTGCTCTCACCCGCACATGCGACCGCCTGCTCCATCATTTCAGGACCGCCGGAGGCATGTACCGTTATAAAATCCGCGCCTGCGTCCGCATATATCTTAATCCGTTCCCCGACAACGCTGGGAATATCGTGCAACTTCGGATCGGCAAACACGTTCCCATACTGCTTAAGTACCCGAATAACGGAGGTGCCGCATCTGTCTATCAATGAATGTGCTTTAAACCCCCACACTCTTCCAGACAGCATCTCTGCAAGATTCAAGGCTTCTATCCGTCCGAGTCCGTCAAGGGAAACAATAATAGGATTCTTCTTCTCTCGTTTTCCGATTCTAAGTCTCATCCTTTACCGACCTCACGATTTATTGGAATACCAGATTTGCACAGAGGACAATTACTAGGAGAAAACGTTTCGAGGTCAAGCTCCACAAGACCCACCACGGGAAATCCCTCGATAGATTTAATTTTACTTCTGTTGCAAAGGACTGCGACTCCAGAGATGGACCCCCGAGAGTCTCCTACCGCACGGACGAGCCGTTCTAAACTCCCTCCTGTTGTCATAATATCATCAACTACGAGTACGTTCTTTCCTTGAAGAATTTTACCATACCCCCGTCGGAACACCCGCACTTTATCTCCTTGAGAATTTATCTCCTCGTCTGCAAAAACTGCAAGAACTCGCCTCGAGTTATAGAGGGACCGCGACTGACGGATGAAATTAATTCCATCCGCAACCCATTGAGCAAGGATGGCGCCTCCCACTGTGTTTCCTGCGGCCACGTCCACGTCGAGAAACCCTTTTGCGATCTCATGCGCAAGCTCTGCAATCACCCCGGGGTCTAGATATAATGCGTCTTTATTGATATAGGTGTTCCCATGTCTACCCGAAGAATACACAAAATGATCATTCTCGAGTATCGCACCCGCCTCCTTAAATATCTCAAGAACATCTTGTTGAGACATTATTTCCTCCTACTAAAGTAAATGAACTATCCCTATTCTCTACCAGTTGATCTTTTAAGTCAATCCCACACATAACTTGTACTAGCACAAGAGGTGCTAAAAACTACGAAGCAGTACAAGTTATGTGTGGGATCAACTCTGCACATACTTCCCCATACCTGCCCACACTTGACCCTGGACATTTCCTTTGCTACAGTGAATTGTGGTTCATTTACAATACGATTAAGGGGTGAGAAAGCATGAAGCCCTTCAGAAAACCAAAGAACCTATATGATTTCCAGATTCCCGAAGGCCTCACATTTGACGATGTAACTATTATTCCTGTGCGTTCTCAAGTTGACTCAAGAAGCCTCGTGGATTTAAGCACGAGGGTTTCCAGGAACATAACACTCCAGATACCGATTCTTTCCTCCTACATGGACACGGTTACCGAAGAAGATATGGCCATTGAGATGGCCCGCCTTGGAGGAATTGGCATCCTGCATCGCTTTTGCAGCATCGACCAAGAAGTCGAAATGATTAGAAGTGTTAAACGCAAAGAAGAATTAATTATTCGAAATCCATATGCAGTAAGGCCTGACGCCACCTTGAAAGAATTTAGAGCCTTTAGACGTGGTGCAGCAAAAAGAGTAAATAGCATTTTAGTAACTGACGAAAATGATAAACTACTTGGCGTTATGAAATATAGGTACCAGCTTTTCAAACAAGATCCCACCCTGCAAGTTAAAGATCGCATGGCACCAGCCGAGAAACTGCTTACCATGCATGAAGACGAATTTAAGGGTCTTAACCAAGAAGAGATTTTCGGAAAAGCCGATCGCATCCTGGACGAAGATAAAATTCACAAACTAATAATACTGGTTGATAATTACCAAAGGGTCAAGGGGCTTATCACTTTCCGGAACCTCAAAAACTGGGAGAGTCCACAGACTACCCGCGATCCTCAAGGGCGCTTAGCGGTAGCTGCGGGGGTTGGAATATCTGGGAAATACCTTGACCGCACAGAAGCGATTGTTGAAGCCGGAGCAGATTTAATTGTAGTCAATGTAGCTCACGGTCATCTCGAAATATGTCTAAAAGCAGTAAAAAAACTAAGAAAGAATTTCCCGGACACTGATATTCTTGCCGGTAGTATTGCTACTGAAAAAGGCGCTGATGACCTGTTTAAACAAGCTGATGCCGTGATGGTGGGAATTGGAAATGGCTCCATCTGCCGAACTCGAGATGTTACCGGAGTTGGTGTGCCACAGGTAACTGCGCTTCGCTGGGCATTTCAAGCAGCTCAAAAGCGCAATAAACCCATTATTAATGACGGGGGTATAAGCACCTCGGGCGACCTCGCCAAAGCGTTGGTTGCGGGAGCATCAGCCGTGATTATTGGAAACCGCCTTGCAGGCACCGATGAATCCCCCTCTGAACGAGAAAAAATAGGGGGGGTGGAGGTTAAAAAACACCGGGGTATGGCCTCGCTTGATGCCAAGAAAAAACTACTTGAATCCGAGGGATATCTTGATGAAGAAGTTGAAGCAGAGCTTGAGGCCCTGTACGCCTCAGAAGGTGTAGAAAAGGGATATGTGCGCTATGAGGGCTCAGCCAGAGACGTGGTTAATGAATTAATTAACCCCCTTCGCTCAACGCTTAGTCATTGCGACGCGCTTACAGATC
>JAHCSD010000065.1 GCA_018609185.1 Patescibacteria group bacterium | reverse complement strand
TATACCCCGCACCTGTTACTTGCAGTGGCAAGTCAGGAAGGAAGTGTTATTTCAGCAATTCTTGAAAAGCTTGGTATTGATAGTGAAGCGGTAAAAAAAGATACGATGAAAGCGATAGAAATGCTCCCGAAGGCCTCGGGCGATCTTCCGTTTGGCCAGGTGTATCTTACGCAAGACCTTGCACGCGTGCTTGATCGGGCCCAGAAAGAAGCAAAAAAACTCTCAGACGAATACATCAGTGTCGAACATTTGTTTTTGGCCTTGGTGGATATACCCTCTCAAGCAAAGAACATACTGGATGCTGCAAGCGCCTTCGGGCCGGAACTTGCGAGCGTAGGCGCGGATGGCCAAAAGGAGAAGCTTGGCTATGACAGCGTTCTTAAAATTCTCGCAGATTTGAGGGGGGGCCAGCGCGTGACCGATCAGGAGCCGGAAAGCAAATTCCAGGTTCTTGAGAAATACGCGCGAGACCTTACCAAACTTGCCTACGACCAAAAACTTGATCCGGTTATTGGCCGCGAAGACGAAATTCGTCGGGTTATGCAGGTGCTTTCCCGAAAAACAAAAAACAACCCCGTGCTTACGGGGGAGGCAGGCGTGGGGAAAACGGCGATTGTTGAGGGCCTTGCGCAAAGAATTGCAGCGGGGGACGTGCCGGAAAGCCTGAAAGAAAAACGCGTGATTGCGCTTGACCTGGGGTCATTAATTGCGGGAACAAAGTTTCGGGGAGAATTCGAGGATCGTCTTAAGGCCGTTATTCAAGAGATTGAACATTCGGCGGGTTCCATCATTCTTTTTATTGACGAACTTCATACGTTGGTGGGAGCCGGAGCTGCGGAAGGCGCCATGGACGCCTCAAACATGTTGAAGCCCGCGCTTGCCCGAGGCGAACTTCATGCGATTGGCGCGACAACCCTTAAAGAGTACCAAAAATACATAGAAAAAGATCCCGCGCTCGAGCGCCGTTTTCAGCCGGTATACGTGAGAGAACCCGACATTGAAGATACGATCGCGATTTTACGCGGGATTAAAGAAAAATATGAGGTTCATCACGGAGTACGCATTACTGATTCTGCAATAGTTTCGGCAGCCAATTTTTCCGCGCGCTATATTTCAGATCGATTTTTACCGGATAAAGCAGTGGATTTGATTGATGAAGCAACCTCTGCTCTTCGCATGGATATTGAGTCGCGTCCCGCAGAAGTTGACAAATTCAAACGAGAGATTATGCGGCTTGAAGTGGAAAAAGAAGCGCTCAAAAAAGAAAAAGACACCCAATCTAAAGAGCGCTTAAAGACCCTTCAGAAAAAACTTGAAGAAATCAAAGAAGACTCTCGCGAGCTCGAGCTTCAGTGGAAGAGAGAGAAGGACATCATTACCAAGATTCGTGAGATTAATAAAAATATCGATCACGCTAGAGAAGAAGTTGAAATGGCAGAACGCAAGGGTGATCTTGCAAAAGTTGCAGAACTCAAATACGGAGCAATTCCTAAAGCAGAGAAAGAGATTAAAGAAAAAGAAAAAGAACTTACGAAAGTTCAAAAAAATCGCCAGATCCTCAAAGAGGAGGTTACCGAAGAAGATGTGGCAAAAGTAGTTTCGCGCTGGACCGGCATCCCAGTGTCCAAAATGCTTCAAGAAGAATCAGAGAAACTCGCCTCCATGGAGCAGGAGCTTCACCGGCGCGTGATCGGCCAGAATGAAGCAATTGGCGCCGTTTCAAACGCGGTTCGGAGAAACCGGGCCGGTGTTTCCGAAGAGGAGCGTCCCATTGGTTCTTTCTTCTTTTTGGGTCCGACAGGGGTGGGGAAGACCGAACTTGCAAAAGCGCTTGCTGAATTTATGTTTAATGATGAAGATGCGATTATCCGGGTGGATATGTCTGAATACATGGAGAGTCATTCCGTGTCAAAATTTATTGGTTCGCCTCCCGGATACGTAGGATATGAAGAGGGCGGCCAGCTCACCGAACAGGTTCGAAGGCGCCCCTATAGCGTCGTGCTCTTCGACGAAATAGAAAAGGCGCATCCCGAAGTGTTTAACGTGCTTCTTCAGATACTCGATGACGGACGTCTTACTGATGCAAAAGGAAGGGTGGTCAATTTCAAAAATACGATCATTATTATGACCTCAAACGTGGGCACCGAGCTCTTGCAGCAAATTGCACGCCTGGGGTTCAAAGGAGAGGAGGATACAAAACGTAAAGCTTCTTCCCGTGAAGAAGAGTTGAAGGGGGAACTTCTTGATGCCTTAAGAGAATCATTCAAACCCGAATTTTTAAATCGAATTGACGAAATTATCATATTTGATGGCCTGGGAGAAAAAGATCTTGAGCAGATTGTGGATCTTCAGATTGAACGGGTGAAGAAGAGGTTAAGGAGCCAGGGGATTATCATTGAGGTGACGCCCCGCGCAAAGAAATTTCTTGCCGATCAGGGATACGACCCGCGGTATGGCGCGCGCCCTCTCAAGCGCACCATTCAACAGTTTATCCTTGACCCTCTTTCACTAAAAATCATTGAAGGAAAAGCGAAGAAAAAAGTAAAGGTTGAGAGAGAAAAAGATACCTTGGTATTTAAATAGCCATTGCGTTCTTCTGTGATAAGGCCCCCTTTGTTTAAGAATCCATATCTTGTTTCCCTTGCAGCGGCCCTCGTCTTTTTAGCGGTTCTTGAGGTTTTGTTTTCAAGACCCTATTTTCTTATCTGGGTCCTCGGCGGGATTATTCACACCGCTTATTTTTATTTCCGCTATAAAAAACTTCGCATCATTATGCTTCCTGTCTTGTTTTGGCTGGGTATTTGGGGCGGGATGACATTTTTTCTTTCGTTTGGGTTTTGGATGCGCCAGTTTCTCATCGGTGTTCTCGCTATTCTCTATTTCTTAATTCATTTTAACTTTCGCGTATTTCATCAAAGTGATCTTTTTCGCAAAGACCTTTTTTATCTTCTCAATTTTTTCACGCTGCTTTTGTGGGCACACGCGCTGTTTGTCCTTCTCGACTTCGATCTGATACCGTATATGGTAATTCTTTTGCTTGCAGTATTAGGGGGGGCGTTTACGGGGGCGAACCTCTTTTATTTATACAAAAGAGAGCAGATGGTACTCTTGTTCGTGTTTGGGCTGATTTCCCTTGAACTCTTTTGGCTGATTTCGTTCTGGCCATTCTTTTATTTGACGAGTGCTGCCGTATTCGTTATACTGTACTATTCCCTGTGGCGCTTGGAGGTTCATTTTCTTGAGAATCGTCTCAATACCCGCGTACTCCTCTCCGCAGTATCATTTGCGCTCATTCTTATAGGAATACTGTTCATATTGACGCCCTGGTTTCCCGTATGAAAAAAATCTTTCCTATTGTCATTATATTTTTTATCGGTTCTCTTGGCGGGATATTTGGCGACCGGATTCTTTTTCCTTACCTTGCCGGCCGCGCGCCGTTTTCAGAAATACAATTTATTCGGGAAGCAGGGCGGGGAACCACCATCATCAACAGGAAGGAGGAAGTGGTGATAAGGGAAAATGAGCGGTTAAGCGAAGTGGTTTCCAAGGTGAGTCCCGTCGTGGTGGGGGTGCGAAGCGTATCGGGCAACACGATATATCAGGGGTCCGGCTTTATCCTTACCGGAGACGGTTTGGTCGTAACCAGTAATGATCTTTTGCTTTCCCGGGGACTGCACGAAGTAGTACGGGGTGAGACGCGTTTTACCGCAACAGTCGAGAAGCGCGATTCGGCACGTGGTGTAGCCATCTTGAGGATTGATGCGGGTAACCTGCCCGTGGTTACGTTCAGGGAAGACGATTTAAGGCTCGGCGAACTCATATTTTTACTGGGTGCCCAGATTAGTAAGGATACCCTTGTTCCCTATGTAGAAACCGGCATTGTGCGCAAAAAGGAGCAGGACTCTTTTGAGACGACCATCGATCGTCTTTTGTTTGCCGCAAGCGGATCGCCCATGTTTGATCTCGAGCAAAAGGTGGTGGGGATGACGCTGGTACGGAGCGGGGTCGTAAGCGTTGTTCCGGTGGAAGCCGTTAAAAAAGTTATGGAACTGATAGGGCTCTAGGACTCGAACAGAATCAATTTAGCGGAGTGCATTCAGGCAAGATTCGAGACGCGAGGAGTGATGCGATGCTGGAAGCATCGTGAGCGAAGAGCAACAAAGAAGCTTGCCTGAATGCACCCGCCCGAAGGGAAGCTAAAAAATGGCCGATTTCTTCGTTGCTTCTCCTCGAAGTAGCCTCCGCTACTCCTTTGTCGCAGCACCTTCGAAATCACCTCATTTTTTAGCTTCTAAAGTTTATTCTGTTCGGGTCCTAGAGCCCCTACTCCAATAAATTAATTCGGGTGGGCGCATTCGGGTAATGTTCGAAGCGCAAGCGGGCTAGACGCGAGACGCTTTCGCGAAGCGAAACGTCCCGTCTTAGAACTTTGCGCTATTGGTGTGCTATGATTAACGACGTACACGTCAAACACATTACACGCATTCCTGATGATCGGGGTTTTTTTGCGGAAGTCTTAAAGTTCGGCG
>JAHCSD010000064.1 GCA_018609185.1 Patescibacteria group bacterium | reverse complement strand
GGATGCGCGAACTCTTTTGGCTCGAGCGTCATCCCCACCAGACGGCTTCGACTGTGATTTTCTAGTTCTTGTATCGCGCGCGAACCCGCGCCCGAGACAGCTTGATAAGTAGAAATAATCACTTTCTCAAGTCCAAACTGTTCGTAAATCGGCCAGAGCACCACCGCAGCAATCGCCCCCGTACAGTTCGGGTTTGCAATGATCCCCTGATGGTACTCCATGTCTTCAGGATTAATCTCGGGGATAACGAGCGGTACATCGTCTTGGTAACGAAATGCGGAACTGTTATCTATGACAATTGATCCTGTGTCCACCGCATGTCGAGCAAACTTTACGCTTACCGCCGCGCCCGCACAAAAAAAGGTAATGTCTGATTTTGAAAAGGAGCGCTTCCCAAGTACCTTTACTTTAATGTCGTCTCCATTGAAACTAAGCTCGGTGCCCGCAGAACGCCTCGTACCAAAAAGCAACAGATTATCTACGGGGAATTTTCTCTCTTCCAGTACACGGAGCAGCTCTCTTCCAACTGCACCCGTAGCACCAACGATAGCAACCCTGTATCCCATCCTTTATTTCTCCTCTCTTTCTTTACAATTACTTGTAAACGAACACTTTATCTTCCCGCAAGAATATCACGGAATATGGATTAAATCAAATATAAAGACGTCTCACAAAAGACGTCTCCTGAGGAAATACTATTGGCTATTGGCTATTGGCTATTGGCTACTTGTTGCTCACCACTTCTCCGTCTACTATTCTTCTTACACAAAAGTCTCCCACGAGAACACATTCAGGGTTATCTTTGTCTTCAAGAACTGAAGTTAACTCATATGATGTTCCATCTGAACTGTATCCATAATAGAAACTGGGGTTTGGGTCAACGGGAAGCACAGGGAGGTAGACAGGAACAAGAGCAGTATAAAGCATCGAGTCCTGGACTGTATCGGAAAGAATTTTCTCTATTTCACCGTCTGTGGAAGGATATGATGCGTTTGCAATATAATAAATGAGGAGTTGAGCTCTTAAGTTATCAAGGTCGGCTATACGCTCGCTATCCCCTGCTCCTTGTGGAGAGGGGACGGGCTCGCGCGCAGCCTCGGGCACGGGGGTAGGAGACGGAGTTGGCTCGGGTGTTGCGGGAGCTGCCGGGAATGGAACTGATGGTGCGGGTTCAGAACCTCCAAAATATGTTCCTAAGTAGGGTATATTTTTCAAGAAAGGAAGTTGAGACGAACCGCCAAAAAATTGAAGGTAGGCAAACGCGCCACTACCCACAATCAATACAATTAATACTACAATCGCGCCAAGCCGAACGAAACTCGATTTTCCCCCCCCTTCCTCAAATGAAGTGCTCACTTTATCCGCTTCTTGTTGGATATCTTCTGAAGAAGGTGGCGTGCTCTCGTCCAAGGGCTTTACTTCTTTTTCTTCCTTTTTGGATTCGGGGGGAGTAACCTCTTCGAGTGCTGAAGTTTCTCCTCCGGCTGGCTTCTTTTCCTCCGCTATCTCTCCTCCAGGAACCACGGGAATCCCCGGGGGAGCTTCTTTTTGGGATATTTCAATTGGCCCCTCATCAAACGGTGATGCGGCCCCGGGTTCCCCGCCGGCGCCTTCTTGAGCGGGTTCTTTTGCTTCTCTTTCTCTCTCTGGTTCTCCTGTCTTTTCTTCCGACGTCTCCGGTATAGCCTTCTTAATCATTTCTTTTGGAGCCTCCGGAGCAGCTTCTTCTTTTCCGGCCTTATCGGCAGCGTTTTGAGGCTCTGAAGACGGAATATCTAAAATAGGGGGCCCAGTCGCCTCTTTAGATTTTTCCCGTTCTCGGGACATCTTCTCTTCTTCCTTTTCCTCGTCTTTCATCTCGTCATTAACATTTCCCAGGGCCTCGAGTTGAGATTCGAGAAGCTTACTGTCTTCGGGTGAAGAGGCAGTATCAGAAGACTCAGGGGTGAGTTCAGACGGCTGTTCAGGAGATTTATCAGCCTCTGGTTTTTTTGATTTTTTGAATAGATTAAATGCCATAGCTATAATTATATTATATCACAGATTTTGAAAAAAGTTATCCACAGGGTACCGTGCTTTGCAGGGTATCCTGTAGCCCTGAACCGTGTCGCCGGAGGCGACTCTGGTTCGGGAGAACTATTTAGTTAAAGAATTGTTGGCTTGGGGACAGTTAAAAACGGGGGTAAATCCGAGTTTTGGGTAAAAGAAAAGCCAGTTATGCTGGGCTTTAAGGAGCAGAGCCGCCACGATAGCTATCGGGGCGAGCCTCGCCCCAACATTATGTTGGGGCGGGAAGTTTATAGATTTTTGAAAATACAACAAATTATTCACATCAACTAACAACTGTATGTATCTGCTTAGCGAGCTTGCCTCTTTGGAGTCGGCTTCGGGTCTTTCTCTTTTTCTTTTGCCGAAATCTGGTCAACAATATCTGACACATCTGTATGTATCTGTCTGGCACGAGAGGCAACCTCTTTTACCTGAGCTAAAGCAGGCAATAGCATCGCATGGACATCATCTAACACTTTCTCGTGTATTGAAGTGGCAGTGTTTGACCTTGAAGAATTGTGATTTTCGCCTGCATTAACAACAGCAACGCCAGACAGGCTTCCCACAAGCACGACTGCAATTATTAAAATTACGCTTTTCATTTTATTTTTCATATTTAACGAATTAATTTTTCGGCCTCTCTGGGAGGGTAGGTGCACCAGTTTCTACTACCGTAAAAATAACAGGGTCGTTTTCTACTAATTGTGGTGGACAATAAGTGAACCTTACTTCTTCATCTGGATTGCAAACGACATCATTTGAATCAACATCTTTAACTATAACAGTACCACCTTGGTCATCTTTTATTTTTATTGTTCCTGTTGCCGCACTAACGCTGGCACTAAACAGCCCTACCGTAAGCACGATTGCAATGAATAAAATTATGCTTTTCATAATTCAATTTTCGCATTAGTTAAGGCCTTAGCTTTTTTACCCTTATTAACTGCATTATACCTCACCCTCTTAAAGAAGTCAAACACTATGCGGGTCTTCATTTAGCATGAGGCAACGCCAAATCTATGACTAAACAAAAAGCACTCATCTATACTAGAGTATCGGCTGAAGAATAAAAACAACCGCTCAACCAAGTCGAACTTGGTTTCATCCTACTGAGTTATCTACTGAGATATCTCAGTAGATATAAAAGTAGCCCGCCAGCCGCCCAGAGGCGAGCCTCGCCCTTGGGGCGGGAGGCGGGCACTCAATTTTGTAGCCAAATCAAAGATTTGAACAAAATTGGTGGACCCGAGCGGACGACATTCGTACCGCTCTCGAATCGCTCGTCGGGCATTCTCCGTTCAAGATCGTAGAGTCCTGGTAAATACGATGTCACGACGGGTTAATGTATTAGAAAAGCCAGGTTGGTTACTGGCTTGAAGGATTCTATTGGACTATTGTTACGTTCATGTAACAGCCTTCTGGTGTGCCGCACCTCTTGATGTTAGGCTGTTTCGTCTAGGGATTTGAGTAGGCTCTTCTTTATTTCTCCAAAGACTGGGGAACTACTAATCTTTCTACTCTCATCAAGGTCGCCTACCGCTTTTAGTACAGCCTTTCGGAGCGTAGTGACCTTGTTTCTCGTCTCCTGCTCAGGGTTAGAGAATTCATTCTTGCCCAAATCAGACAAGGCTTTCTCTAGGTCTGACAACTTTACCCCGTTAGGCAAAAACTTCTCGATCGTTTCTCTAAGGTAACCCTCTAAGGCGTCTAGCCCCCAGTTAAGAAGATAGAGAAACCTCTTCTTCTCCAGGAAAGAACCAACAAGTGCTCCTGGCCATTTCTCCTGGAACAATCGTGGAAGCTCAATTTTAAGGTGGTACCCGCTATTATCATACCGTAGGCCAATACAAGACGGGGATAGAGTCCAATGACCCGTTGCCTCATATTTTGTCCCGATACCGATAGAAAGAAACCACTCTTTTTCGAGAACGACCCCGATTGGAAGTTCGGGAATTTTTATAACATCTAACTGCTCTGAAGATGGCCAGCCGCTATCTAGCGTAGGGATAGACTGGGCGAACGTGTTTGAAATCAGGGCAAAGGCTAAAGACCTGGTTTCAAGGGACTCAACTCGATTAACGGTCTGTGCTATGAATTCATCTAGTTCTGCTTGCTGTTCTGGTGTGATCGTGTTGTCGGTCATTACTTCCTCCCTTCTCTTGTCACTTCCCTGATTCAGGGCCGTACAAGAATCGAAGTTTTTAGTTCTTTTTTATGCGGCGGCACACCGTTGCTCAAAGAACTGTCCTTATCTTACCAAAAGGAATGGTGTTGTCAATATAAAAAGCGGCTACCGTGTTAGTTGCCGCCTTATTATTGACTAATTGTCGACTATAGAACAAATGGTCCTATCATCCATATCCTGGATTTCCATCGAATTTCTGCTATAGCGGAGCACCACTCCCGATTTCTTCTGTTGCTTGAGGAGTCGCCAACCGTCGCGAACCTCTTCTTCGCTCACATCTGCCCAACGGCTCTGAATTCCTTTAATGAGTTCGGACCAAGATCGGAAGAG
>JAHCSD010000063.1 GCA_018609185.1 Patescibacteria group bacterium | reverse complement strand
AAGAAGCAACGAAGAAATCGGCCATTTTTTAGCTTCCCTTCGGGCGGGTGCATTCAGGCAAGCTTCTTCGTTACTCCTCATTCACGTACCGCAAGGGTACGCATCACTCCTCGCGCCTCGAATCTTGCCCGAATGCACTCCGCTAAATTGATTCTGTTCGAGTCCTAGGGCCCTATAGAAACATGGAGAACATGCACGTAACAATTAAAGAGGAAAGAGAAAACGGTTGGACGTTTTTGGTTGAGGTGGGGGAGGAGCAAAACGCGACGCAACATTCGGTGACACTCGAGAAGAACTACTACGAAGAATTAACAGGAAAGCGTATCTCTCCTCAAGAACTTATTCAAAGGTCGTTTGAGTTTCTCCTTAAGCGCGAGCCCAAGGAATCAATCTTGCGTGAATTTAACACGCGAGTGATTAGTCAGTATTTTTCAGAATACGAAGAGGAGATACAAAAAAGATGCGCATAAATAGAAAGAAGTATGCTATACTATAACCATGCTTTTATTAATCGTTATCCGTTCAAAAATTAACACTTTTACCGGTGCACTTTTCTTGTTTTTGTTTTTCATGATCGCTGTTCTTGTGGTTTTTCTTGCATTAAATTCATTTTATAAAGATGTGGTCGGGCAATCATTTGACGCGGGAATTTTCGAAGCAAAGTAAAGGACAACGCAAGAACTCGAACAGTAAATCGTAGAACTCTAGGGGCAGCAAACTGCCCAGGGATCTAGACAGGCACGTTCACGGGCCGGTAATTGAGCTATTCTAGGATTACTTTTTGAATAGTTACGATGTCCATATCTTTAAGCCATTCTTCCGTGGCTTTTTTATATTCCTTTGTATCTCCTACGATATCAGTGAGAAACTCTCTTGAAGTAACAGAAGGAAAATTCTTTTTACCAATGTAGTCCGGATAGCTTGACCAGCGGTATGATTCGAGAAACCTCGTTACCTTTTTTAGGTTCCTTATTTTTCGATCTTTCCACTTCGGTTCAATTAATTCAACAGGATTGAGATGAATATAGTAGGGGAGATGCAGGAGATGTCCATCCCGTTCTAGCAAAACCGCCTTGAATCTTCCCTGGAATAATGGTCCAACACGTTCATATTTCTGATTGAAGTACATAGTATATCCGGTTCCCAATTTTTGCATAAACTTAACAACCCCGTTATCAACGAACTGTCTTACCAATAGATGGTAGTGATTGGGCATTAGACAAAAAGCGAGAATTTCTACCAATGGTTTTTTCGTTTTTCTTTTTTCACTGTTTAGAGGTTCAACCTCTAAACAGTGTTCTAGGTTCGTTGAGTCAATTTGAGACGGGTTTCTTAACGAAAACTTTACATTTGATGGGATTGCTGATGCCGTATCGTTAAACTCACAAAGGTCATGAATGAAGCGAAGATAATTTTTATCCTCTATGAATACATTTCTCTTTTCTACGCCCCGATTATAGATGTGGTATATGTGGTTGTTTACGAATTGTGGTTTTTGCATATTTGTGTTTTATATTCGTTAAGTAACTCTAGCATACCATGTTTAGAGGTTCAACCTCTAAACATGGAGTTATCCACAGGGAGGAGGTTGACTGGTTACCATGGGGTGATTTTTGTGGTATAATAAATATAGTGGGAAATAGCAAGTAGTATCAGCTAGCCGATATAACGTATAAACAGGCGATATACTGCACAAATGAGTTTTGTTTCTAAATTTTTACGACGTGATAATAAAAAATTAATTCTGCTGTCTGAAGCTGCGCAGTTTTCGCCGTATTCACAAGCTTATTTAAATCTCCGCGCTCGGCAACGAAAATTGCGGGCTACCAAGGTGGGACGCGACTGGTTTACCACGCGAGAATGGCTGGATGAGTATATTCGTAAGACGGAGAGGGCGAAGGTGGCGCGGGCGCGTAATATGGTCATCCCGTCCGCGGGAGACACGCGAGTTCTAAGAATTCTTGTGTCTCGGCTTCGTTCCGCGCTGCCCGATATCTCCAAATTCGTAATGCCTAAATTGCCTGAAATTCCCAAACGGCGTTTTGTCGTCGGTTTGGGAGTTTTTTTGTTGGTTGTGGTTTCCGTTGTTGCGTTTGCCTCGGTCCAGGCGCGTCCTCACAAGGTGAATCTTTATTTTTCAGAATGTGAAGGAGAATGGGAGAGCCCCGCGTTTATCGAAGGAGAGCCCGATGTAGGTAGCGGGGGAGACGAAGGTGATTTCAATTCTCAAAATTCTGCGAGATATACTTCGGGGTTGTTTGGGGTTGAGTGTGGCGAGTTAGAAGAAATTCCTTCAGGACGTGTGAAGTCTCGCAGACTTGGACTTTCGCTTGCGGTTCTTTCGGAGGCTCCTATCGCGGAACGCCTTCCTGTGCCAGAAGAACCGGAGGGGGTTCCAACCGAAGAAGCGATCGAAGAACCAGTCGAGGTACCAGTTGAGGAACCGGTTGTAGAAGAGGTCCCCCCGAAAGGAGAAGAGAAAGTCAACCGAATCCCGCCTCGGGCGAGGGCAACGGTTAATACAGAGGAGGCAGACGCAGGAGAAGTTCTTACATTTGATGCTTCCGGGTCGCGCGATGTTGATAGCGACGTACTTTTCTATAGCTGGAATTTTGGAGATGGCGTGAGATCAAAAGAAAAAATCGCAACCCACAGCTATAGTGAACCCGGCACATATGATGTGGTGCTGCTTGTTTCAGACGGCGAGCTTGAGTCATACGGGTTTCTTACAATCACGATAAGGGGAGAGGAAGAGAGCCTCCCTGAAGGAGATCAAGGGGGAAGTATTTTTGTGCCGTTCAAAAAATTACTCCTTTCTTCTTTCGCAATAGCGCAAGAGCCAACTTCAACGGAAGTCCTCCCCACTTCAACAGACGAGGTAATCCCAACCGAGGAAGACTTGCCCATCGAGGTCCTAACCGAGGAGGATGAAGAAGTTATCGAGCTTCCGACATCAACCCCTCCTTCGCCAGAGGCTACGGAAGGACAAGGCGAAGAAATTCTTCCAGCCGAAGAAGAAGCACCTTCCATCGAGGGCCCCGTCCAAATTTCTCCTGAAGGAGAAACTGAGGCAGGCAAGGAACCCATTACGCTTCCCGAGCGCCTTCTTCAAATATTGATATCGCTTGACAAAGGAGAAACATGGGACCCCGTTGGCACAGTTGATCAAATTCCGTTTTCCAACAAAGACGTAGGCGGCTATCTTATGTTTGATCTTTCTCAATCTCTTTTTTCCTACGAACGGCGAATTGAAGACATCCAAATACGAATTGAGGGACTCACTAGAGGCGATGTTCCTATTGAAATATTTGTTGACTCCGTTTGGGTAGAAGTTATGCTTACCGACCCTCGCGAGGCATTACTTGAGACTGAGCGGGAAGAATTCGCGCAAAACGAGAAGCCGAAATTCAGAGTTCGTGTTGAAGATCCTCAGACGTTTCTTGACTTGATCGGAAATCTAAACCCATTCCAACCTCCGGAAGATAAAATAGACGTTTCGCTCACCTGGTCGCTACTCGACCCCAGAGGAAGAGTGGTGGGAGAAGTCCCGATTGAATTCACTCCACTCATTGCCGCCACCGAAGACGAAGCTGAATGGGAGATTACCGTTTCGCCGCTTAATACTTTCCGTCCGGGCCGGTACACGTTTGCCATACAAGCCGTGGACGAAGAATGGAATGTTCTTGAGGTTGAGAAAGAATTTACCTGGGGGTTGCTCGCAATTAATACGCCAAAGAGCGTCTATTTGCCAGCTGATGACGTGGAGCTTGACTTCTTAGTGCTCGACGAGCGAGGCGTGCGTATTTGTGATGCGTATCTCGAACTTCGTATAACCGATCCTGAAGGAAGTATTGAAGAGTTTTCAACGGCAAGCGGGAGCATAAGGCCCAATGCGTTATGCCGCGAGGGAGCAGAATCTTCCGTGTTATCCGACTATTCGCTTTCTCTTCCTGACTACAGCGCTTTGTGGCGCGCAGGGATTATACCCGGGGGATATCAACTCGAACTCATTGCAGACTTTACCAATTCAGACGGCCGGGACGAAGTTCATCGAATCAAGGATACCTTTACCGTACAAGATTCTGTTACCTTTGATATCAAGAGATCCGGCCCCACACGCGTGCTTCCCGGCCGAACGTACGAGATGCGTATGCAAATTATCACAAAGCGAAGATCGTATTCAGGTCCTTTAATCGAGCATCTTCCTCCCGGTTTTACTGTTTCGGACATCGGGTGGCGAAAAATTATTACCGAAAGCGACTTTGGCTTGCCCTTTACGCAGGTTGAGCCGTATGAAGCCTCATTTATCCAATGGAATGTAGAGTTTGACGCAGGAGGCATATATGAGCTTGGGTATAGTTTCCAGGTACCCGATGATATTCCCCAATTCTGGCTTTTAGGTCCGCTTGCATTTTTCCGTGATTCCGGGGGCCTTGTTCCTTCCGAGTCGCTTGATGTGAGAAGAGAGCCCTTCAGGGTTCAAGCAAGCGAGGCGCTTGATGCATTTTCAACTCAAACAGATAATATCTCGCTCGGTTCGGAAGACCCGAAAGTCCCCTCTATTATAAATGCAGAAAATGTACTCTTTGCAGAGTCCCGATTCTGGCAGATTACCTCCGCGTATCTTGAGAGACCCATCAAGCCAAAAGTTCTTCTTACAGACAGTGATTTGCTTTCGCTTGG
>JAHCSD010000062.1 GCA_018609185.1 Patescibacteria group bacterium | reverse complement strand
CATTCTTCAAAAAGCTGGGAAACTCGATATGCGTCTGGATAGACATTAGCTTCATATTCAATCGCATCACTAGGAAGTATCACCGCCTCAATGCCTGCATGCATAATAACAGTTGCGCATTGAATACGGGGCCACACTTCAGCATCCTGGATCAACGCTGTTCCCTCGAGCGGAATCCCCTTGCGAGCTGCGAACGCAATGGCATTTTGTTCTGCATGTGCGCAAGAACACACATGGAGACCTTCACCAGATTTATATCCAAGTGCCCGGCGAGGACATTCTTTTTTCCCCTCGGGATGCCACGTCTCAGGATGAGGCGCGCCGCTTGGAGGACCATTTCGTCCCTCAGAAAGCACAACACCACTAACGGGGTCGACGACCACCACAGCAACGGAGCGTGAATAACATTTCGTCTCCTCTTTATTGACCCTCGCTCGTTTTAAATAATGAGCAATCTTATGGGGTTTCGACATTAATTCCTTAATCACGTCGGTATTAAACCGTTTCATTCTTTCTCACCTCTTTTGAATTTTCAAAGAATCAACTACGACCCTAATTACGAATCGCATCCGAATGTCCCGAATCTAATCAATGTTTAGAGGTTAAACCTCCACCTGGAGGTTTAACCTCCCGTATTCGGATCATTCGGATGGAATTCGGATATTGGGGTCGCTTTATTCAATTTCTATTCCCATGCTCTTTGCCGTCCCTGCAATAATCTTTTCAGCTTGCTTAACATCGTTTGCGTTAAGATCGTCCATTTTTTTCTCTGCGATCTCGCGAAGCTGCGCTTTTGTAATCTTCCCTACTTTAGTGCGCGGGACGTCTCCAGATCCTTTTTGCACTTTTGCTGCTTTCTTCAGGAGGTCGGACGCGGGAGGTGTTTTAAGCCGGAAGTCATATGATCTGTCTACGTACACCGTAATTTCAACCGGAATGATATCTCCAGCTTTTTCTTTGGTGGCTTCATTAAATTTACTACAAAACTCGCTAATATTCAAGCCGTGTTGTCCTAAAGCCGGCCCTACCGGCGGTGCCGGGTTCGCCTGTCCTGCGGGTATCTGTAATTTAATTATTGTCTGAACCTTCTTTGCCATTATATTTTTTTAATTTGGAGGAAATCTAACTCAACGGGTGTCTCCCGTCCAAACATTGATACCAACACCTTGATCTTACCTCGCTCCTCGTCTACCTCGTTTACCTTCGCGTCAAAATCCTTGAAGGGACCGTCAATCACCTTGACCGCTTCCCCGACCGCCACGTCGACTTTGTATTTCGGCTCGGCAACACCCATGCGTTTCTGTAGGATATCCATCTCTTCCATTGAAATCGGGGTAGGGGTCGTACCCGCGCCCACAAAGCCTGTAACCCGCGGGGTATTTCTTACCACATACCACGAGTCATCCGTAACAATCATTTCAACCAGCACATACCCGGGATAAATACGCTCATCAACAGTACGCCGTTTTCCTCCCTTAATTTTAATTTTCTTCTCCTTGGGAACAATCACATCAAAAATCTTGTCTTCCATTCCCAAGGACTCAATACGCTGTTTGAGGTTTCTCGCAACAGCGTCTTCATAACCGGAATACGTATGAATCACATACCAGCTTCTTCCTTGTTGTGCTATTTGTTTCGGCATAAATTAGACCACGAATGTATCCAATAAAAATCTAAACAGATAGTCAAGCGCGCCAAGGAAAAGCGCCACGGCCGCACTCGCAAATACCACAATAAGCGTGAACTTAATAGTTTCTTCACGCGTCGGCCAGTTCACTTTTTTCATTTCCACTCGTACCTCTTTTAGGAAGGTTACAATCTTAAGTGGAAAGCTTGTAATATTGTTCACCCCGTTAGAAGTCTGTCATTATGTAACTTATAGTTAATTTCAGACAAACATAAATAATGGGTAACCCCCGTTAATCTGTTTAAAAATTTCTAACGGGGTTCATGTGTCTTAAAAATGCCCTTGCGGGCTCTCGGTTTTAATATTACTCTTTTTCGGATTCCTGTCAAGAATTAAATGTCAAGGTTTCTCACAGATTTTGCATGCGTCTGGATAAACTTCTTGCGAGGAGCGACTTCGCTTCCCATTAAAATGTCAAAAATTCGGTCGGCTTCCTTCGCGTCTTCGATGTTAACTTGTTTTAAAACACGCCTTGCGGGATCCATAGTTGTCTCCCAGAGCTGCCCCGGGTTCATCTCGCCCAAACCCTTGTAACGCTGAAGCGTTACTCCCCTCGCCTTCGCTTCGCCCGGCTCTTCTCCTTCCTCGCTTGCGTCTTCCTCAGGAGACGGCTTCTTTTTAGACTTCTTCGAAGAAGATTTTTCTGATGACGGTTTGGTTTTGGAAAGTTTTTTAATTATTTCTTCTTTTTCTGATTCCGTATATACATATTCCGATGTTTTTCCCGATTGAACTCTATAAAGCGGGGGCTGCGCGACGTACAAATATCCTCGTTCAATAAGTTCACGGTAGTATCGGTAAAAAAGCGTTAAAAGGAGGGTGCGAATGTGAGCACCATCAACATCCGCATCAGTCATGATAATTACTCGATGATAGCGAAGCTTCTCGGGATTAAACTCTTCGCCGATTGCCGCACCCAACGCTATAATAAGAGATTTAATCTCGCTCGAGGCCAACATTTTATCAAGCCGGGCCTTCTCTACGTTTAGGATCTTCCCACGGAGCGGCAGGATGGCCTGGAACTTCCTGTCCCGGCCTTGCTTTGCCGAGCCGCCGGCGCTATCGCCTTCCACCAGATACAATTCTGATTCTTCGGGGTTGCGCGACTGACAATCTGCAAGTTTTCCAGGAAGCGTGAGTCCGTCAAACGCCCCCTTGCGCAAAACGGTATCTCGCGCGGCACGAGCCGCTTTACGGGCTTTTGCGGCAAGAAAACATTTTCCGATAATGGCCCGTGCGTCTTGCGGGTTTCTTTCGAAATAATCTTCGAGCGCATCGATGAGCACTCCCTCTACCGCGGTACGCGCCTCCGGGTTCCCTAGTTTCGCTTTGGTTTGCCCTTCAAATTGAGGCTCACGGAGCTTCACGCTTACGACTCCGGTAAGACCCTCCCGCACATCATCTCCGCTAAGATTTTCGTCTCCCTCCTTAATTAAGTTATTTTTACGGGCATAATCATTAAGAGAACGAGTGAGGGCAGTCCGGAAACCGGTAATATGCATCCCTCCATCGTGTGTTCTAATATTGTTCGCAAACCCCACCTCAATTCCTTCAAAATCTTCTGTGTATTGCAAGGCAACTTCAACGAATACTCCTTCTTTTTCTCCTTTCGTATGAAAAACATTCTCATGAACAGGTGTTTGAGTATGATTAAGATACCTAATAAAAGATCGCACTCCGCCTTCGAAGTAAAATGTGTATGAACGGTTCCTAACCTCGTCCGTAATTTGTATTTTTACGCCAGAAGTAAGATATGCCTGCTCGCGCAGATGATTTAAAATTCTCTTCCAGCTAAACTTGATTTCTTCAAATACCTCGGGGTCGGGATCAAAGGTAACGCTTGTTCCGGTTACCCCCTTGGGACACTTCCCTATTTTCTTTACTTTTGACTTTGGTTTGCCTCTGGAGTACTCCTGAACCCAAAGCGCCCCCTCACGGCAGACTTCCGCCCGCATCCAGACCGAAAGCGCATTAACCACTGAAACCCCCACGCCATGCAGCCCCCCTGCGATCTTATAACTCTCTCCCCCGAATTTTGCTCCCGCGTGAAGGGTCGTCATGACTGTTTCAAGCGCTGATTTTTTTGTCTGCTTGTGTCTATCAACCGGGATACCGCGCCCATTGTCGGTAACATTCACTTTGTTACCGGCAAGAAGGGTCACGATAATTTCGTTTGCATATCCCGCCATGGCTTCGTCCAATGAATTATCAACACATTCCCAAACTAAATGGTGCAAACCATCGGCGCCGGTAGATCCGATGTACATTCCCGGCCGTTTTCTCACGGGTTCGAGTCCTTCAAGTACGTAAATATCCTTGGCTGCATAGCTAGCCATTGTCTTTTTTGCTACAGTTTTTTTCTGCGTTCTCGAATTTGGTTTTTTTGTTGTGTTTTTTTTCGCCATACCGATTTTACCCGCGAGCCCCGCGAGCGGTTAGAAAATCGAGTACCCCGTTAGATAGAGCTCGCAAGAGCTCGCTCATCTAACGGGGTAAGGTTTGACAACCAATCGCCCGCCTCGGGCGGGCTCTTGGGTCAAGCCCTTACCTCCCAGCCCATATCTTTTTCTAACGTTTTTATTATCTTGACGTGAAGTGCTTCGACCTCGGGAGAAGTTAATGTCCTACTACCCGACTGGTAGACGATATGAAATGCCAGGTTCTTTTTTCCGTCCGGAAGTTGCCGACCTTCATACATATCGAAAAGATCTACATCTTTTACCAGCTTCCCTCCTACTCTATTTATTACGTTAAGCACATCTACAACTCGCATATTAAGCGGAACGAGAACCGCAATGTCTCTGTATGTTGCCGGATACCGAAAGGGAGAGACGTACTCATATTCATCAATGGCGGCTGCCTGCAGCAAGGTATTAAAATCCAGGTCTGCAGCAAAGGTGGCCTCTTTCACGCCAAGGTTCTCCATGACAAAAGGATTGATTTGTCCGAAACGCCCGAGAGTCACATTGCCAATCTTGATATCGGAAGAATTTTTGGGGTGCCAGATTCCTCTTCCGGGAAGTGTTGGCTTTGGACTTACAAACGTGCTTTCCAAAATTCCCAGTCCTGAAAGAAACGCTTCAAGCTCACCCTTCGTTTCATAAAACCCCAGAGCAGATGAAGAGACACGAGATTTCCGGGTACTGGCAAAACTTAGCATGCTTTT
>JAHCSD010000061.1 GCA_018609185.1 Patescibacteria group bacterium | reverse complement strand
TTGCCGCTACACTATGCCCCGTCTATTTCACCCAATACTTTTTCTTATGCTTCTCTTCAACAGACTCCCCTACTTCCTCTGTTTTCCTCCGGGCACCATAGGCGCGTTTGGATAGTTCTTGCGCGGATAATGCCCCCAATTCCTTTACGTGTTCTTGAAGATGTGATTTGGTATTCTTCTTGGGTTCATCCAATACTTCGTCAAGCAGTACCGCCAAAACCTCTCCAACCTTTGGACCTGGCTCAAGCCTCAGTAATTTCATAACCTCATCTCCTTTGATCTTCAGCATCTTAGGAGTTATGGGGTCACGCGAAACTTTATCAATAATATAACGGAAGTGGCGGATTTTATACGGCTCGGCTTTGGGAACCCCGGAACCCTTTCGATCTGCAATCCGCACCAGGATCAAATCATCCATATTCTCTCTTCCCACTTTACTCACAAGACGTCTGACAGAGCGCTCGGTGACTTCGTCTACGTTATAGTAGAAAAGATGGTACCTCACAAGCGTAGTAATTTGTTCGGCAACTTTTTTAGGAAACTTGAGACGATCGAGAATTTTTGCCGTCATTCGACCTCCCGCCACTTCATGCCCATAAAATGTCGAGTCGGGCCCGTCACCCTCTTTGGTCCGCGACTTTCCGATATCATGGAAGAGTGACGCGATCCGTACATGGGTGGGATAATTATTCTTCGCAGACCACCCCAGTGAATGAAGGTTATGCTCCCATACCGTATAGATATGATGTTTATTTTGCCCCATTTCAATCCCCTCTTCCAGCTCCGGAACAATATATTTCAAAAGCCTGACCTCACGAAGCAACTCAATTCCTTTTTCTGCTTCCTTTGCTTCAATTATTTTTATGAATTCATCCCGCACGCGCTCTTTCGAAATAAAATTGAGAAGGCCCGCATGTTTTGTTATGGCTTCTTTGGTCTTTTTTTCAATTGAGAAATTTAGCGTTGTCGCGAGTCTCACTGCCCGCATCATGCGCAGGGCGTCTTCGTTAAAACGTTCGTCCGCATTCCCCACCGCGCGTATTGTTTTCTTCTTAAGATCCTTTTGGCCGTCAAATAAGTCTGTGATATTCCCGTCTTTATCCATCGCAAGTGCGTTAATCGTAAAGTCGCGCCGCTTTAAATCCTCGTCTAGGGTACTTGCAAATCTTAGCTCGTCGGGATGCCGTTTATCGGTATACTTTTCCTCCACCCGGTATGTCGTGATCTCGATTTCTTTGATTTTGCCTGATACTTGCACCGTAACGGTACCAAACGTGTTCGCATAAAAACTTTTGGGGAACACCTTTTGAATTTCTTCGGGTTGAGCGCTCGTGGTAATGTCCCAATCGTGGGGCTCCACATTCCTCAAAAGATCTCTCACGCATCCACCCACAATATAGGCTTCATATCCGGCTTTCTGAAGCTTATCTAGGATGGTTTTTACTTCTTTAGGAATATCCATGACGCCCTTATTCTAGCCCAAAAAACATCGCTTGACAATCGAATCTCTATGGGATATGCTTTTTTATTACCGCACTATGTTCTTTAAAAGTGGGAGGAAAAGTGAAAAATCAGGAACGTATAGGAAGCAAGGAATTCGAACAAAAACTCGTGGGGAAAATGCCTCCTGAACACGTACGGCAGGTAATGCTTGCGTACCGCCTCGCGAAATATGGACACAGAAACCAGATGCGTGATGATGGAAAAACCCGCTTTTTCGTGCATCCTAAAAATGCTGCACTCATCCTTATAGACGAGCTCGAAGTTTTTGACCCCGAAATGATTATAGCGGAGCTCCTCCACGACATGATGGAAGACTCCCATCTCCTCATATCCGATGAGGAATGGAGTGACGTCGAATTCATATTTGGAAAAGTGGTTGCAAACTATGTTGCGCTTCTTACGAAAGACGTAGCGAAGGAAAAATACATTAAAAGATTGCGGGCTTCCGACGAAAAAAGCCAGATACTAAAACTTGTCGACAGGCTCCACAACGTACGGAGCCTTAAAGGATGCAGCAGGAATAAACGAAGAAGAAAAATAAACGAGACAAGACGCTACTTTCTTCCCTGGGCCCGGAAAATAAGCCCATACCTTTACAACGAAATAAAAAAAACGATTGAAGAGCTGGAAAGGTACGATGCCAGACGACGCTGGTTGCCGTGGAAAAACAGATAATTTAAAGAAACAAAAAAACCGTCCTAAATTTGTGTGGACGGTTTTTAAGTTCAATGTTTAGAGGTTGAACCTCTAAACATAATTTCTTTCCTCGATATGTTGAAACGTCTTTTCGATAAGCCCGGGAAGATCTATTTTTTTCTCCAGCTCCTCTAGAACCCCTTTCTTTGGGTTAAGCGTGGGATGCGCGGAAACAATTGAACAACAGTCCTTATACTCTTTGATTGACGGTTCATAGGTATCAATCTTTTTTGCAAGATCAATAATTTCTTCTTTGGTATAAGAAATGAGGGGCCTTAAAATCGGCAAAGACGCGTCATGGTCGGTTAGTCCGATATACGGCAGGGTTTGGGAAGCAACTTGCCCCACACTATCTCCCATCACAAGCGCTTCATATGCTTTTTGTTGAGCAAAGGCTTCCGCAAACTTCACAATAAATCTACGAAACAACAATAGTTCATAGCGAGGATTCAAATCAAGAATGCGGGTATGAAATTCTGAAAAGGGCACAAAATACACGGTCGATTCTCCGCCGTATAAAGCAAGGGAATGGAACAACGTATCGATCTTGGAACCCGTAATTTCTTTTGCAGAACGGAACGCATGAAAATGAATGTAGGAAAGCTTGCATCCTCTCCGCATCATAAGCCAGGAAGCAACCGGAGAATCAATTCCTCCGGAAAAGAGCGAAAGCACCTTACCCGAACTTCCTACGGGAAGTCCGCGGAGCCCCTGATGGATATCTGTATAAACCAATGAAAACTTAGGGAGAATATCAACGAAAACTTCGCAATCCGGATGCTTAAGATCAACGTTAAGGCCAAATGTGTCCACCACTTTCTGGCCCAGGATAATACCAATTTCCTCGGAAGTTTGTAGAAATGATTTATCTGCCCGGGAAGCAGAGATACGGAAGGTGCGCGCGGTTCCCAGAAGTTGTTTCCCATGCACCTTAATAAATGTTTCTATTTTTTTTATGTCTGATTCTACGTTATATGCGGGTGCAAACCACGCAATTCCAAATACCTTATCAAGCCCGGATAAAACTTCTTGGTAGTCGCTCGCTTTTTTACACTTCACAAAAA
This sequence comes from Patescibacteria group bacterium, assembly GCA_018609185.1. Lineage (GTDB taxonomy): Bacteria > Patescibacteriota > Minisyncoccia > JAHCSD01 > JAHCSD01 > JAHCSD01. Next base: position 1,611 of record JAHCSD010000061.1, on the reverse strand, counting down.
ACCGCTGATGTTCTAAAGAAATTGAACAGGAAGAGGGAATTTTTCGTTGAATTTGTTCTTGCAGCACACGCTGAAAAAAGGGACGATTCTTTCCCTTGAGCCCGATTTCGGAGTAGTGAACGACTATGTAATCGTAGTTTAATTGCTTCATGCTTATATCTACTTTACTTACCAGAACAAGAAACTGATTGCAATAAAACATAATTGACCAAGGGCCTATTTTGAATTACACTTGAGGCAGACGTGCGCCCGTAGCTCAATTGGATAGAGCGCCGCGCTTCGGACGCGGAGGTTCCAAGTTCGAGTCTTGGCGGGCGCGCTTTCAATAAAAGTGGCGGTTCCCGCCCAGCAAAGCTGGGCGAGGCTCGCTCAAATTATTTTGAGCGGCGAACCAGAGCACTCACTAGTAAGTGAGTGCTCGGCCGAGCACTAAATACGTTTAGTGCTCTGGTCCCTCCGGGGGCGCAACAAATAATCTAAAAGAGGTTATAAATGAACAAGACAACGATTATCTATGACGAAAAATGCAGCTTTTGTAAGAAGTGGGTCGATTGGACAAAAGAACGCGACGAGAACGGAGTGTTCGAATTCCTTCCTTGCGAATCGCAAGAACGCACGAAACGCTTTCCAGAAATTAGTACACCAGATTGTCTCGCGGCTATGTATCTCGTAACTCCGGCTAAAACGCTCTACCGCGGCGCAGATGCGCTTCCTAAGATTCTACGAGAGCTGCCTCGCTGGAAATACGTCTCTTATCTTCTGTCTCTCCCGGGCATAAGCCTCATTACGTGGCCGGTATATAAGGTAATTGCAAAAAACCGCTATCGCTTCGGCTGCGACACGCATTCGTGCAAAATAAAGTAAACTCCGTTAGATCCCTGCCCTTCAGGGCGAGGATCTAACGGGATGAACCTCAAAAGCGTGGGAAACCACGCTTTTACATACCTACCATGCAAGAATTTCTCGTGCCCGCCATTGTTATTCTCGCACGTCTTATAATCCCCTTCTCGATATTCCGATGGCCGTTTTGGGGAGTTGTCGCCGCCATGCTTGCGGACGGCGCGGATATCATGATCTTTGAAAAGTTTGGTATCGGCGTTTTGGGTTGGGAACGATATCATTTCTTCGACAAAATTTTTGATATCTATTATTTGTTCTTCTTATTGCTCGTCAGTCTCAAATGGAACAATGTATTTGCAAAACGTGTATCAGTCGTACTTTTCGTATGGCGCCTCTTAGGAGTTGGGATATTCGAAATCACCCAGTGGCGCGGAATCTTTCTTTTCGCGCCAAATATTTTTGAAAATTTCTATCTTGCCGTAACGTTTCTCACGCAATACGTGCCCCGATTCAATCTTTCACCACAAAAACTCGTCATAATCCTCATTCTTGTAGGAATCCCCAAGCTCATCCAGGAATATCTCATGCATTTTCTTAAGCTTCCCGTCTGGATTTGGATCCGGGACCACGTTTTCTTTTTATTTTACCGCTAAACGAAGGTGCTTGTGTAATAATATTCTGCTCTATTCAGTAAGCTGTCATGACAGCTTACTGAATAAATGAGTTTATTTAAATTTGACAATTTAAAATATATATGCTAAAATAATATCA
>JAHCSD010000006.1 GCA_018609185.1 Patescibacteria group bacterium | reverse complement strand
CTACAATGCGGCAGCAGTAGCCTGCCTCAAACTCATCAAACGCATGCGCTAGACCCCTACAAAACTCACTAGCGCCTATACGCGCGACAAACAATCAACCAAACAATCGTACGCGCAGAAGACAACACCAAGGCCCCACACTATGTGTGGGGCCTCCCATTGTTAACTTCACGTAACGCCTCACGCTCTCAATCTTAGTTGTCAATATGTGACGATCGTCACATATTGACAACTAAGATTTCTTCATCTACACTTTTAATTATGGCAGCGCTATCAAAACAATCCAAACATATACTGAGCTCGATGGTAAAAATTACAAAGAAAGGAATAAAGGGGCTCGATTTTGCGATGATAGAACTTGTAGATATTATGTCTGACCCTCACGGAAAATTTCGTCGTGGGACAACTCCTAAAAAAATATACTGGTCCGTAAATAGCCTTCAAAGAGGCGGCTATATCGAAAAAAGCATACATGGAAAACATAAAATAATCAAGATTACCAACAAAGGAAAACTGATCGCTCTTCGGGAAAAAATTAACCAGAAACAAAATAACAAACAGTGGGATCGTAAATGGCGCATAGTCATATTCGATATACCAGAAAACGACAGAAAAGAGAGAAATTTTTTGAGGTCGTATCTCAAAAGTTTCGGCCTTAAGGAACTACAAAAAAGCGTATGGGTATATCCCTATGATATAGAAAAAGAATTTTATGAATTCTTAAGGCTCTGCAATAAAACATTTGAAGGAGACATCCGGTTTATTACGATAGAGAAAATGAACCGTGATTCAGATTTAAAAAAATATTTCAAAATTCACTAAAAAGGTATGCTCTTTTAGCCTCCACTACCAGTCTAGCCCCGGGTTACTTGATTCTATCATTATTATTAAGGTGTGCTAATATCTGACGATCGTCAGATATTAGCACACCTTAATACGATAAAAAACTAGAAAAAAACAAAAGCCGTTGACTTATCTATTCCGCCTGTTGTACTATTCTAAGACAGTTTGAACCTTGAAAAATAAAATGTCCAAACAAGTTCAGAAGGAGACGAAAACATGATAGACGTTCATGAGGCAAATCCGCCCAGCTTTAACGAAAAAAAGGCAGAACAAATTGTTGAAATGCTGTTTGAAGAAATTTTAGAGAAGCAAACTTTTGGCTACACGAGAACCCTTGGTACCGCTCCAACTCAAAATCTAAACATTGAAATCTCCATGCTCCCCGAAAATCTAAAAAGTCTAGGAGAATATTTCAGGAAAAGGGTGCTGGATATACTTAACACCCCCCTTCCTCAAGAGGGAGAGGGCAAATGACTGACAAAAAAACAAAGATAATATCCGCATTTATGGGAGGTGGGTTCCCCGTCTCTCAAGAGCCGCCGCAAGAAGGAGAAAAGAAAGAAACAAAAGAACAATTTGCGAGTCGCCTCACAAAAGCTTTTATGGACGCAGATCCGGACAGACGACGAATAAGTAAAAGAAGAAGGAGAAAAACGCGCAAGGCCATCTATAAAATTATCATTAATGAGATTAACCGGTCTCCAAACGATAAGGGTGGCAAGTCCGTTCCTCCCCAGCAACCAGGCCTTCCCTATATTGGATAAGGAAAGGAGATTCTTTATGTTCCTGAATAACGAGCAGAAGGCGCGATCAGTTGCATCATCTATTATCACGAAAACAAAAGAACACACAAACTTTCCCAGAGGGTCATACACCCCGGAAGAAGAGAAAAAAGCAGAGGATCTTCTTTCACGTATTATAGAAGAAAAGCTTAATTGCTTTGACGATGCGGAGCGGGAACTTGCAAACGGAGAAGAAACAGGAATAGGAGTATAATACATGATTGTAATAAAAGACGAAAAGCTGTTCGCGAAACGTGTTGCAAAAAGAGTTGTGAAACTTGCCACAGTTGGCCAAACAGGAGAACAAGGCATCTACAATAAGAAGCTCCGAAAACAAATGGAGTGGAAACTCCAACAAATTCTCATGGATGAAATGGACCGCGTCAAAGACGGCGTAGAGCCCAACCTTAGCCTTGAAGAGCTTCGCGATGAAGAGCTCTCCTCTCATGACGAAGTCGATTGGGATCCTCTCTGGGGGGATAAAGAATGAAAAGTATAATCCTTGAACAAATGAAGGATAAAAACCCCAGACTGACGCGCGCAATCGATCAAGCGTTCCGACTAGCTACTGTGGATAAAATAGGCGATTGCTACCCGGAAAGACGTGCCTCCTGGAGTTTATCCACGGACAATATTTCGGAAGAAGAGATAGAAGCAATGCATGACTATATCTTCTACTACCGAAACTACGGCCGAAATCTCAACGAAGACCCGAACGGCGAACCTACGTTCGCCCCAAACTTCATAAACGGCCGCTGGGAAGGAAATCGGAAGACTGTAACGCTTAACGCACACTTCGACCGACGCGTCCCGCTTGTCAAGCTTCCCGATTCTGGAGAGAAAGAGGCAAAGGCCGCGGTTGACGCGGCATATCACTTCTGGACCTCTCTGGAATGGGCCAAAGAGACGCTCAGCTACCGTAAATGGGTGATAGACAATTTCGTGCGGATCCTCAACCACTTCTCGGAAGACTGTTTACGGGAAATTCGCCATCAGATTCCAAAAACCCTTCTTGAGGCGAAAAAAGACTTCTATGAAGCAAAGCGTGCAGCCGCACACATGGTAGGTGCTGCAGAAACCGTAATGAAAGGCGAGATATCGCCCCAGATGGTCTATGGACACCACTACTGGCGGAATGAATTCCTCCCGATCGGAGTTTCCACCCTCCTCACACCCATGAACTTCATCTACGGCATTCCGGTTATCCAACTTGTAGGAGCGTATCTCGCAGGAGTTCCGATTATCTTTAAAGGACACCCTTTTGCGGGAATTACGAACACCGTGCTTATGAGAATGCTGCTTGCGGCCGGCGCCGACCCTAGACAGATCCAGAAAGTCGAAGGGTTCAGTTCCAAGATCGAGCGACTGGCTCTTGATCCGCGGGTCGCGCGTGTTTCACTCACGGGTAGCGAACAAACTGCAAAACAGATCCAGTCGAAACTCGACTACCCCGACAAACTTTATTTTGAAGGAGGTGGGTGCAACTGGATATGGGTTGACGCCGGACTGTCTGACGAAAAACTCCAGGAATGCGCAGAACGCCTAGCGTCTGCAAAACTCTCACTCTCTTCACATAAGTGCACGACGCTTCATGGGATTGCTGGTTCGCAAAAAACTCTCAGTCGTCTTGTCCCCCTCATTAAAAAAGAAATGAGCAAGTGGAACCTAGGTGACCCACGAAAGACGGATGACTCCAAAACGATTGGGCCATTGATGGTTCATAAAGCCTCCAATATAGACCGGATTGCGATGGAGGCCGGTAACAATGGATGCGTAATGCATAGTGTGTTCGACAAGGCACGCGAGAGAAACCGAGAAGAATTCCAAGCCTATCAGGAATACATGGATAATACCGAAACCGGCCGGCCACTTATTATCGAAAACGTAACACCAGAAACAGAAATAACCATCGACTGGGACGACAAAGGCGATAAAACGTTCAAACTCGCAACCACTGAACTTTTTCTCCCCGTGCTTATCACGATGAAGATGAATTTCGAGCGGTTTATTGACTTCTGTCTCACCGAAAATCCGCACAGCCTTGCAACTTCCATCTATACGAGGGATTCTTCAAAAATCGAGCAGGCAAAACGAGTACTGGGCGGAATGCTTAAATTCAACGACGGTACTGACAGCGCCATGGAGTGGGAAGAATTCGGTGGATCGGGTATCGGCCCATCCGGCAACATGGGAGTCGGCGAAGCCGAAGCCACGATAAAGATTTTCTGCCGGAAGCAAAAAGGACGGTACGTAGAATTCTAAAAAGAAAGGATGTGAAAAATTGATTGGGGAAATTCTTTTTTATACAGGTATTGGTACTGTATTGTTTCTGTCGGCCTGCGCTGTGATGCTTGCAGTAATACAATCCTCCAATGTTTGTAAACAAGAAAAATTCTTCCAAGAAAAAATCAGAGGAAAAACTTGGAAAGAACTTCCATAGAAAAAAGACGAGACTTAGTCTCGTCTTTTCAATATAAAGAGGTCGGGCCTCCCCGGCGAGGTCCGACCTCTAAACATCAACGTTCCTGAATGAGTCGAGTCTCCAAAAATTCAAACCTTTAAATCAAATAGTCGCCTTGCATTTTCACTTGTTTGTTCGGCTACTTCTTCAAATGAAACTTTTTTGATCTCGGCAATCTTTTCGGCCACGTATCGCACATACGCAGGCTCATTCCTTTTGCCCCGATGAGGTACGGGTGTCATGTAGGGGCAATCGGTTTCCGTAAGGATGTATTCAAGGGAAACTTCCCGTATCACATCCTCCCATTGATCGACAAAAGTGATAAGACCGGTGAATGATACATAGAAACCCAGCTCTACATATCGCTTGGCTTGCTCCAAGTTTCCAGAATAACAATGTGCGACGCCTTTAAGCCCTTTTGGGACGTATTCAGAAACGATACGAAGCGCGTCATCGTGCGCGTTTCGCTTTTTACCGTCTACCACTCCGTTTCGGCAATGCTGAATGATAGGTTTTCCGACTTCAAGCGCAAGCTCGATTTGTTTTCGGAATAATTCTTCTTGCTTCTTTTGATCCCCCTCCCCCACTTCGAGTTTCTCTGCATAATCCAATCCGGTCTCGCCAATTGCAACCGTGCGAGGATTTTCAGCAAGTTTTTTGTACCTTTCATACGAAAACTCTTCGACTCGCGTATTAAACGCAGGCGCGCCACGCCCCGAGACGGGGCGAGGCTCGCCCACTTCGTGGGCGGCTTCCTCAGAAGGATCAAAATACGCAGGCTTTAGATGAATGGGGTGGAGCCCCACACCGCCAAATACTTTCCCGGGATATTTTTCTGCATATTCAATAGAACGCTCGGATGTTGAAATCTGCGAACTTGGCGTAATCATCAATACTCCGGAATCTATCGCCCGCTTGATTACTTCGTCGGCGTCATCTTTGTATGCGTTGAATTGTATGTGAGCGTGAACGTCAACTAGCATGTGATGCTAATGATGCGAATCTTATGCCAATAATGCGAATTGCTAATGATCCTTCTTGCATATTCGCAATTAGTAGATTGGCATGAAATTAGTAGATTGGCATCATAATCTAGGAAATAGTGCTTCTCCCTTGTTAATCTTTAATTCTTGCTCTTCCCACGGCGTCTCGCTTTCTGGATCAATGCCAAGCTGCTTGAATATCTTATCTGAAGTCTCTGGTAAAAACGGTTTAACCATCCACGCCACATGGCCAAGGACTAATAACAAATTGCTAATAGCAGGTGCTGAAGACTCTTTCTCTTCCCAGGGTTTTTCTTTGCTTATATATTCGTCGCAAACTCCTATCAATCTCCACACCGCTTCAAGTGCATCATTGAATTTAAATTCTTCGAGGGCCTTCCGATAATTCTTCCAAGCATCATCAATATCTTTTTGAAAAATACTAGATTTAATACTAGATTTAAATCTAGTATTTTTTTCTGCAAGCGTTAAAACACGCAAAACCAAATTCCCCAAACCCTTCGCAAAATCGGCATTATATCTACCCTCGAATTTCTTATAACTGAAATCGCCATCTTCAGTTGAAGAAATTTCGCGTAAGAGATAATATCTCACGGAATCAGTTCCGTATTTTTGAACCACATCCTTTGGACTCACCACATTGCCGAGCGTCTTCGATATTTTCTGACCATCAACCATGAGATACCCATGAACAAAAATTGTTTTGGGAAGCCGTAAACCTGCAGAAAGCAAAATCGCGATCCAGTATATCCCATGGAATCTTAATATCCCTTTGCCTATGCAGTGCAAAATATTCTCGTTATCTTGCCAAAATTCTTTGAATTTCTCTGAATCATCGGCATATCCAAGCGCATTAATATAGTTCGAAAGCGCATCCACCCATACGAAGATCCGCTGCGAGTCGTCTCCAGGGACCGGAACGCCCCAGTTCCGCGCACGCTCGTTTGAACGCGAAATGCTAAAGTCTTCAAGTCCTTGACGAATAAAACTCAACACTTCATTTTTTCTTGTTTCAGGAATTACCCGGAACTCATCAGTCGAAATTAGTTTTTCGAGCTTCTTTTGATAACTCGAGAGACGAAAAAAATAATTTTCTTCTTCTACTACTTCAGGCTTGGTTTTATGTTCCGGGCAACAACCATCTACCAGTTCACTCTCCTTGTAAAACTCTTCACATCCCACACAGTATAACCCTCGATATTTCTTTTTATAAATATCCTCCTCCTTGCATGCTTCCCATAATTTTTGTGCGCCGCGGATATGACGATCTTCCGTCGTACGGATAAAATCATCGTTGGAGATATTAAGGATCTCTGAAAGCTCGCGAAATTTTCCTGCATTAGCATCAACAAGTTCTTTTGGAGAAACTGCTTTTTCTTCTGCCGCAAGCACATTCTTAAGAGCATTCTCATCAGTACCTGTCACAAAAAATACATCCTCGCCTAAAAGCCGATGATATCGTGCAACCACATCTGCCTGGATAATTTCTAAAGCAAAACCGATATGAGGATCTGAATTGACATACGGTATTGCTGTTGAAATATAAAATTTTTGTTTTTCAATTGACATAATTCGGAAAGTTGTTAGTATAAATCTGTTCTTTAGAAAAGGAGGTGCGTAGGTGTTTAACTTTTTCAAGTTCAAACAACGTCAGAACAGGTTGAAGGGACTACTCGAATCCCTCCCCAAACTTCTTTCAGGTCTTGGGTATGAAATTATAATGCATGAGGGTGAACTGGATTTCCCGGGTGCCAGGTGGCAAATTTCCCTCCACGCAAAACGCGGGAAAGAACACCTGATTTTCCTGATAGACCCTGCTCGTCAGTTCGATCATCCACTTTTCTTTTCCCATGCGGCCCACGCCGATACCACAAGATGAGATATGCAGTCTTGGTGCAAAACATACAAGATTCCTTGCGATACTGTTCGAACGGTAATAATAACTGACAAATGGATAGGTGTAATAAAGGAAGTACTCGACGAATTTCAAATCGGAGCCATTGAGGTGGTGTAAACACAAATAGCCATTTCTAAGCGTGGGGCATACCCATGCTTTTTATTTTTCTCCCACAACCACCGTATACTCCCCTTTTACGGGATCTTCTTGTACTTTTTCGAGCACCTTATCCATCGTTCCTCGATAGATACTTTCGAATTTCTTAGTTAGTTCCCGGCACACCACCACCTGCCTATCATGCTCTATCAATAAGGCTAATTCTTCAAGTGATTTCAATATTCGGTGGGGAGATTCGTAGAAGATAACCGGATATTTTGAATCAGCAATTTCTTGAAAAAACTTTTTCCTTTTTTTCTTTGTTGGGGGATAGCCAAGAAAAATAAACTTATCCATAGGGAGCCCCGAAACACTTGCCGCTGCCGTCACCGCAGAAGCCCCCGGTATAGGAACAACTCTTGTCTGTTCCTCGATTAATCGATCTTTGATTAACCGATCAATCAGCTTATTGCCCGGATCAGAAATACCCGGCGTTCCTGCGTCAGTTACAAGGGCAAGTTTTTTATCTTGTTCCAGGTATCCCACAATTTCATTAATCCTTTTCATTCTCGAATGTTGATGATAACTTAAGGTAGGAGTTTTTATGCTATAATGATCAAGTAATTTCCTGGTTACCCGTGTATCTTCACACAAAATAAGATCAACCTCTTTTAGTACCTCGAGCGCGCGAAGTGTTATGTCTTTCAGATTTCCAATTGGAGTTGCAACGATATATAGTGTACCCATATTTCTATATAATATCACGCCACTAATCACTAGTCACTAAGCACTAACCACTAACAATGATCCTCACTCCTCACATCTTAGTTGGCGCGGCAATCGCGGCAAAAACCGCAAACCCCTACCTTGGGATACTTTTTGCGTTTTTAAGCCATTATCTTCTTGACGCTATCCCTCATGCTGACTACCCCATCGAGGATTTATCAGAAGAAAAGGTAAATTTAAAAGCTGTAAAAGAGTTTTTGTTCGCGATCACGGATGTAACCATCGGACTCGTAATGGTGTACATTCTCGCGTCCTCCCATCCGCTTCTCGTCTGGATGCTCCTCACTGGATTTATTGCCGCCGTGCCCGATGCGATCGGAGTAGTGGGAGGATACATTATTCCCCGCCCCCTACTAAAAGTAATCAACCTAGGCCACAAACTGCATTTTGACAACAAAACAAAAAAGGCTCCGCTTGTTATCGGAGTGGGTTCGCAGCTTGCCGTAAGTATTCTTGCAATAACGGCTATTTTAACTTAAATTTTCCGGTTGAGATATCGCCAAGGAATTCGCCCAAGGCCGCGGCTGCCGGAACCGCAATCAAAAGACCAAGAGGCCCGACAAGCTTAAACCCTATCAACAGACTCAAAATAACGATGATGGGGTTAAGCCCGATCATGCGCTTGAACACCAGGGGAACCATTAAGTTATTTTCAAGCTGTTGAATAACAATATACAAAATGAGCACCCCGAGCGCAAGATACCATGACTGGGTAAGCGCAATGAGCACTGCGGGGATTGTCGCGAGCGTCGCACCTACCATAGGAATTAACTCAAAGGCTCCCGCAAGCAAAGCCAAACTCAAACTGTACTTCACCCCAAGGAGCGAAAGTCCGATAAAAGCGGTAACCCCCACAAGAAACGCAAGGAATAGTGAACCCTGAAGCCACCTGCCGAATTTTTTGTGAGTCCGATTCCACAGATCAATCGCGTAACTCTCATATCCTCCAGGAGTAATAAGTTTAATAAATTTCCTGATCTCGCCTTCTCTCACTGCGAGATAAAACGAAATGACCAGCACACTTGCAAAGGCAACAAACCCCTCAAAAAGCTTGGGCGTAAGGCCAACCGCTCCTGTTACAATCTCCCCCACTTGCGGCACTAGACCATTAAGAAACCCTTGAAGTTGAATAAGCGCGTTATACCCAAGAAAACTCAAGGGCTTGCCCCATACAATTTGCTGGTAAAACTGCGGAAGCGTGGTCGCAAGATCGCCCATCTCGCTCAATAAATCAGGAATAACAAAATACAACACAAGAGAAACAAGAACAAATACCGACATATAAATGAGCAACACGCTTAAAATTCTGGGGATCTTGTAACGCGCAAAGAATGTCGCAATCGGATCAATAGCTGAAGCAATGACGACCGCAAGAAATACCAACACGATAATATCGCGCACATGATAAAGAAACGCGAGTGCGGCAATAACTGCAACGATTTTAAGTAGAGAAATAACTGAGATCTCGATTTTTACACTTTGTGCCACGATACGCTCATTATACTACTCCTGACCTAAAAAATCAAAAAGCCCCGAAATAGTTCAAGGGGCTTTTAAAATGCTTCGAGAATCGATTTGATATTCCGTTTAAATTCTCGAGACCTATGTGGTCCCAGAATAACGAGGTTAAGTCTTTCGGGAACGAATATTTCACAGGCAACCCTTACAACATCATCTCGTGTTATTCTGTCAATTTGCTTAAAAGTTTCTTCAATAGGATCCATCTTTTTCTCCAGAAGCTCTTGAACGGCAAAATTTTCGGCGATTTCAAATGACTCTTCTAGGTCAAGTTTTGCAGAACCCGTGATAAACGTTTTTGCATCTTTAACCTCTTCTTCTGTTACTCCATGTGCCGTAACGTTTCTTAACTCATTCAAGATAATTTTTATTGCTTCCTCAACTTTTCCATTATTAAGGCCTGCTTTTATCACGAAGCTCCCTCGATCTGTACGAAAAGAAGTAAGTGTTCTAATCATATAAGCCAAACCTCGCTGCTCTCGAACTTCAGTAAAAAGTCGAGAACTCATATTTCCACCCATAATGACTGAAAGGGCTCGTTCGGCATATTTATTACGACCATCAAACACATTATAAGCCCGAAAACCCAGCATAACTTGGGTTTGATCAGTATCTCGGAAGATAATCCGATTTCTGGGTTTACGCTGTTTTTCCACCACCCTAGGCTTCGGCTGAATCTCTTGCTCGGGAACACTGCCAAGGAAAGTTTGTGCCTTGGATTCAATTTCTTGTCGAGTGATTCCGCCTGCGACAACAAGAACCGAATTCCTTGCATGATAATGGCGCTTTCTATACGACATCAGCTCTTCTCGAGTAATACGGTCAATGTTTTCTTCGGGACCTGCTACGCTCCACCCCGCCGGTTGATCTCCATAAAGAAAATCAGGCAATAATTCCTGTGAAATATATGCGGAAGGATTATCTCTAACCATCTTAATCTCTTCCTTGACAACATCGCGTTCTTTTTCTATTTCTTCATCGAGAAATTTCGAATTCAGCAGCATATCTGCAATTACATCAAACGCAACGTCGACCTGTTCTGCATCAATGGTAACAAAGTATCCTGTAAACTCTCTCTCGGTAAAGGCATTAAAATCCGCACCAAATTTATCAAGTTCTTTTGAAACAGCTTTTGCTGTCGGACGTCTATTCGTACCTTTGAAAAAAAGATGTTCGAGAAAATGGGATATACCATTTATGTCTTTAGTTTCATAATCAGAACCGGTGTTAAACAAAAAAAGTACACTGACCGCGTTCGTACCCTTCATAGGTACCGTGATAACCCGCAATCCATTATCAAGCACTATTTTTCTAGATATTGGAAACTTCATATCTTATCCTCCTAATTTATCTTGTAAAAGATCTTGAAGTTCCGCGACCTTGTGACGCGTTTGTTTCATACTGTCACGATCACGTAACGTTACAGTATACTTCTCCAAACTTTCAAAGTCAATAGTTAGAGCATACGGCGTCCCTATTTCATCCTGGCGACGGTACCTTCTACCAATGGAGCCCACTTCATCATACATAACAGGAAACGTATCTATGAGATCTTCATAGACCCTCCGCGCGAACTTGACAAGTTTTGGCTTATTTTTAACCAGAGGAAGCACTGCGATTTTAATCGGCGCAATCTTGGGATGAAACTTCAAAACTACCCGCTTTTCTCCTTTTACCTCTTCTTCTTGATATGCGTCGAGAAGAAACACGAGAGTAGATCTATCCGCACCTGCTGAAGTTTCGATTATGTTCGGAATATACTTTTTATTAGCCCCCTCATCAAAATACGTAAGGTCTTCTCCGCTATGCTTCGCGTGATTTGAAAGGTCCCAGTCTCCCCTGTCGTGTATCCCTTCAAGTTCTCCCCAGCCTCCGCCTGAGGCGGATCCGCCTCCGGAGGAAAAGGGATAGTTATACTCAATATCCTCAGCGGCTTTAGCGTAGTGCGCAAGCTCGTCTTTCTTGTGTTTGCGGAACTGAAGATTTCTGGCATTTATGCCATGGCCCTTGTACCATTTCATTCGTTCTTTCTTCCAATACTCAAACCACTGTTTTACGGTTTTGCCTTTTTTGTCTGGTTGGGGATTGATAAAAAACTGCATCTCCATTTGCTCAAATTCTCTCGTACGGAATATAAAATTCCCCGGTGTGATTTCATTGCGGAACGCCTTCCCGATTTGAGCAACACCAAAAGGAATTTTCACACGCATGGTATCTACTATGTTCTTGAAGTTTACATAAATCCCTTGTGCGGTCTCAGCTCGTAAATACGCAAGGTTTGATTCGTCTTCCGTAACCCCCGCGTAGGTCTTCATCATCAAATTAAACTTTTTGGGAGCAGTGAACTCACCTCCGCACTCAGGACACGTGGGGGTTTCTACATGATCCTTACGGAATCTTTTATGACAGGCCTTACACTCAACCAACTCATCCGCAAACCCGGCAGATAAATGACCTGAGGCTTCCCAAATCTTTGGAGACATTAAAATGGATGAATCAAGCCCCACCACATCTGCTCGGGACCAAACCATGTTTTGCCACCAGGCCCGTTTAATATTGTTTTTGAGTTCTACACCCAAAGGCCCATAGTCATAACAACTCGAAAACCCGCCGTAAATCTCGGATGAAGGAAAGATGAAGCCTCTACGCTTCGCCAAAGATACGATTTTTTGCATTAAATCATTCATATATGAGTTTTTTATAGCATTTTAACTCTAATGCATTAACTTTCTTCTTTTGATATAATCCTCTTTTCCTTTTTTGAAAAAAATATCTACAATCTCAATTCGCTTTTCTTTTCGAAATAATGCAAATAAAATGCGCCATCTGCCAAGGCGGAGGCGCCAACCACGTCTAGTTCTTTCTAGTCTTTTTGTCTGCGGATGCGAAAATGGGTCGGTCTCTAATTTTTTAAATTCATTGTAAAGCTCCTGTTTGAGTTTTGCAGATAGCTTTTTAAATTCCCGCCCTGCGTGTGATGTGATGAAAACACGGTACATTACAGCTTATATTTTTTCTTCAGCGACTCAAGACTTGTCATCTTTTTACCTCGAGTCTCTTTATATGCAACATTAAAACGCAAAGACTCCTCCAGGTCTTCTAGTGATTTTTCAACTTTTCTCCACTCTCTAAGCGAAAGAATAACCACGGGCTCCTTGCCAACTCGTATCACATTTTTTTGTTGAATTACTTTTACCATATATCCCTATTTTAGTTCATACGCCTATTGGGTGTCAATGAAAGGGAAATAAAAAAGGCCACGCCCAGCTCTATCAATGTAACGAAGCCTTGCCTCGTTACATTCTAAATTCAAGTTAGTTGTTCTATTCGGTCGATCGACCGAATAGAACAACTAACTTGAATTGATAAGCAACGATATAAAATGAAAAAGGCCTAGAAATCTAGGCCTTTCTACTTTATATTACACCACACTTTTCCACGAATGCGAAGCCCGGTGGTGAAATTTGGCAACTTTTATTAAAAGTATTTTTGCTTTGCAAAAATACTAGCCAAAATTCTACTACCGGGTATGACAGTCATGGAACTAAGTCATGGAACTATAAAATCCAGGTTAAATTATGACTTTTCCCAAAATCATTACATCTGTAGCTTTTTATTTAGTAAATTTTACAGTTGACATAATGTCATTTATAAATAATTGAGCTCCTTCTTTATCACGTCCCGCGGTAAAAATAACTCCACCACCTTTTCCGTCAAGCAAATAGGTTCGTTGGTTTGAACCTTTACTTTGATCCCTGTATATTGAAGATTCTACATAAAAAGCCCTATAATCATTAACCTTGAATGTTTTTTGGTTAAAATAATACGTTGTCCCATTAGCATCCAATACTACGGGTTTTTTCATTATATTCACTATATCATCAGCGCTCTTTGAACCGGGTGCAGTCGCTCTGCTAATCGCTACCAAATACTGACCCCTATCTTGGATGGGATCAAACGGCAACCCTAAATTAAAAGGAGTATAATTGTGTATATATAAAGGGCTAGTACTAGATCTTTTATTTACAAACCAATCTTGAGGATATTTCAAAGAAATGTTTAAATCTTTATCTTCGTAGAACTTCCAGTCTTCAGTTATTAAGCTTTCTTGGATATTTGGACCCGTTTCAATTTTTGACGGAAAAGGGAAAAGCTGAAAATAATATATATATCCTACAATTATACTGACTATAGCAATTGCCACGGTTATAAGTACTAATTTAAATACAAGCCCTTTTCTCATAATTCCATCATAGCAATAAATTGGAATATCAACAATTATAAATCATCATCAGAATCCTATCCCTAAACAAGCTGGGACTCCCTAGAATTCGTGCGAAAAAATCGAGCTCGGCTCACTATCTCTTCCCCCCTACGCTCCAAGACCGTTTAGGAGTAGGTCTTGTAAAGCTCCTCCCCCTCGACTTCGCCCCAGAGAAACCGAGCAAGGGCCTTCATTTTCTTCGGGGTGGCCGTGGGTACATTCAGGAAAAAATATAATTGAGGCGCGAAAATGAAGACCCTTGTTCGGTTTCTCTCAAAGAGGGTCTTCGACACGCATCTTTTCAAGGCTTACTCCTAAACGGTCACCCCACTCATCTCACTATCCCATCATTCACCGACACACTAGGGTCATCCGCGAGCGACGTATCAATGGAAACAGAAAAGCTTTCGAGCCCCGCGCCCGTAAACGAATCGCGGGCAACTGCATTAGACCCCCCGATCAGTTCCCGAATCTTGCCCACATCGTTCCCGTCAGGGGTAATACTAATCTGAAATGATACCTGGCGAATAGGAAGTAAAATTCCCACCCCCTGTTCAAGGTCTTTAATGGCCCAGACGATCTCTCCGGTGTTGGGGTTGAACACAAGGTTTTCTTCGTCGGGCACCACGACTCCCTCCCAATCGACATACGAAGGAATGGCCCCCCGGACCACAACGTTAGAAAGTACATTGGATGAATTAAATACCTGCCAGGAAAGGGTGTAGGTCGTAGACTCGCCCACGCGTGGAGGAATAGGGCCGGTATTTTCGAATGGACCCGAGTTCCGAAATCCACGCTGGTAAAACTCAAACCGGGAATTCACTTTAAATTCCTGGATGTCTTCGGCGAGCGTCACCCCTCTCACCCGCGCAACCGCGCGCGAGCCCACCGTAAAGTTTTTATCATCAAAATTTTCTATGGGAGGAGTTAACCTAAGGGTAAGTGAAAATTCCAGCCTCCCCTCTTCAGCCGGCTCCACCAACACAAAGTCAGAAACAGAATCTTTGTCCCAGCGAAGCATCTTTTGATCTTTTAAAAACGTTCCACGGTCCGCAACAAGAGAAGAGTAATCAAACGTCTCTCCCTCCAAAAACACCAGCACTTCCAGACCCTCGAGGATCTCACTGCTAAGATTCTTATAGTCTATTTCCCAATTCAATTTTTCGCCTGGCATAACCGTACCTCCTCTCGCCCCCGTCACGTTTTGAGAAAGCCTAAAACCGGGAAGAGACACGCCAACCCGTCTCTCGGAAGCGAGGTAAGAAGTAAACGTCTCAAGATCAAGCATTCCCAATTCTGCTTTAAAGAGCCGCTCGTCTCCCGCTTCCCCCGTAATCACTCCCTTAATTTTTATTTCTCCCGAACTAGAAGGAAAGAGGTCGCCAATATCCCAAGTGGCTTGTCCCCGAGACGGCACGGGAGAAGAGGCAAGAAACTCAAACGTTTCCGGATACTCCATTATGATTCGCTGTTGGGGGAATGGGTTACGTGAAGTAGATATGTAGTTAAGAGAAAATTCAAACTCTTCGCCCAAATTAACTTTTGAAGGAAACGTAAACGTGAGCGCAAGAGGAAGCGATCCTATTTCAATGTCTGCGGAACGTGCAACTCGGATGGCAGCATTGGATGTTTTGGTTTTATATTCGAGAGTAACGTTCACCCGCTTTACCTCGTCTACCGTCCCAAAGAGCAGCGCCTCGAACGATATTTCCCCTTGTGCACGGGGAGATAGCGCGCCCACTGTTTTTGTCTCGGAAGAAATCCGCTCAAATTCTTGAGAATCTTCATTAACTATCAAAGATCCTTCGGGATAAAGTATGGTAGCATTCACCTCAAGTAGCTCGCCGGCGCTCGTGTTGTTATAGACCACGCGATAGAGAACAGTTTCTCCCGCGCTCACGTGGGGAGAGACAAACAGCTGAACGTCGAGCGCCTGCGTCTCCCTTTCTTGTTTTTGCAAAAAGAAAAAAATGCCTCCAAAACCGAGGATTATCACTATAGTGATTATAATAACT
>JAHCSD010000060.1 GCA_018609185.1 Patescibacteria group bacterium | reverse complement strand
ATATGAAATTTCTATATCAGGCAAAGTCATTTAAGGGAGACGTGAAGACGGGTTCCATAGAGGCAAAGGACAAGCATCAGGTAGCACAATTACTGCGGGAAGAGGGATATGTATTGATATCCGCTTCCTTACTGGGCGGAAAGGCAAAAAAGGGAGCGAAGGCTTCCCGGTTTGATCTGAACGATATTACCGGAGGGTTTTTTGGAGTGGGGCTGGTCGAGCGGATGATGTTTGCAAGGCACCTCTCAGTTATGGTTGGCGCGGGGCTTTCGCTTGATAGAGCACTTACGGTGCTCGCTGAGCAAACCCCCAATAAAAAATTTAAGCACATTATCTCGAGAGTTGAAGAGGATGTGCGTAAAGGAAACACGTTTGCTGATGCCCTTGCGAGGCACCCGAAAGAATTTAACGAACTGTTTGTAAGCATGATACGGGTCGGGGAAGAATCCGGAACCATGGAAGACGTGCTCAAGGTGCTTGCTCGCCAAATGAAAAAAGATCATGACCTCGTTTCACGGGTTCGAGGGGCCATGATCTATCCCGCTGTTATTATAACGGTAATGATCGGGATAGGGATTTTGATGATGATATTGGTTGTTCCACGTCTTGCTGAGACCTTCGAGGACCTGGGAGTCGAGCTACCCATTACGACGCGAATCATTATTGGTTTAGGAACTTTTTTGGCAGGGAATGTCATAATGGTCTTTATTGCGATTCCTGTTTTTCTTTTCACTCTTAAGAAATTAGTGTCCAGTAAACAGGGAAAACTATTTATCGATTGGGGGGTTCTTCGTTTCCCTCTCATTTCGGGGATCGTGAAAAAAGTGAATGCAGCGCGTTTTGCGCGAACGTTAAGCTCACTTACCCGTAGCGGTGTTCCCATCGTACGTTCACTTGAAATTCTCGCGGACACACTCACCAATCATTATTATAAGGATTCTATAGTTGACTCAATTCAAAAAGTAAAAAAAGGAGAAGCGCTTAATAAATCAATTGCGGCGTATCCGAAATTGTATCCTCCTCTTGTGGTTCAAATGGTTGCGGTGGGCGAAGAAACGGGTGCCCTTTCGGAAATCATGCAGCGGCTTGCAAGTTTTTACGAGGGAGAAGTAGAGAATATCACGCGTAACATGTCCAGCATCATTGAGCCCATCCTCATGGTGATTATCGGGGGTGCCGTTGGGTTTTTTGCCGTTTCCATGATCCAGCCTATGTATTCGGTGTTAGAGTCTATCTAGAATCTAACATCGAGTACATAGGTGGGGAGGGGTCGGGAAACGGGAGTTTCCCGTGGCGGAAATAGACTCGCAGTCCCGACCGTAGTCGGGACGAGAATCGCTAGAACCGAGGGGTTCTAGGGAGCGAGCAAGGCGAGCGACGCCTAGGTATTCGGTGTTAGAGACTATCTAGAACCTTTCCTATGAAGGCATTTATCCCACATACAAAGAGTATTGTTCTTAAGGCCGGCGCTTCGCGTCTATCCTCTTTATATGCGGGGGTTACCCTCGTTGAATTCCTTATCGTAATCGGCATTATAAGCATTCTTGTTGCCACCGCAGTTATCTCTGCTTTTACATTTCGCGCGAACACGGAACTGACCACAAGCACAAATAATTTTATGGAAGACGTGCGTTCCGTCCAGTCTCAAACCCTTGCGTCTGAAAATGATTCAAGCTACGGAGTGCACCTTGAAGAGTCTCGTTACACTCTTTTTAGAGGTTCTGACTTTGCCTCGCGAAATACCGCCTTTGACGAGGTTCGTGTGCTTCCTCCTCGAGTCGAGTTTGCAAGCTGGAGCCTGGGAGGAGGCGATGATCTTGTCTTTGATCGTGTGACCGGCTCAACTCAAAATAGCGGAACCGTCACTTTGAGCCTTATCAGTGCCCCCAGTCAGACAAAAACGGTCAACCTGTCTCCATCGGGGAAAATCTTTCTTTCCGGGATCCAGCCGGCGCTTTCCGACACCCGCATCACCGATACGCGTCATGTACATTATACTCTGGGCTGGAGTATGGAAAGTTCGACTACTATGAGGCTATTTTTTGACAGCAGCCCCGACGTTACCGAGGATATCCCGATCCAGTCCTATATAAGTGGAAGCAAGTTCGATTGGTCCGGAACGGTTGACGTAAACGGATCTAACCAGGTATTGCACATCCATACCCATGTGCTCGATTCCTTCGATACTATTCTTTCGGTCCACCGGGAGCTCGACGAGAATGACCGACCGTTAGACATTTCTGTAGATAGTACGCTGATTACGAGTTATGATGTGTTGGGGAACGCTACGCCTGCAACTGGCGTTACCATGGAAATACAATAAAATTAATTTTCAATTTCTCATGTTCCAAACCCGAATTGAAAATTGAGTCATTGAAAATTTATTGAAAATTGAAAATTGTAAATTATAAATTTAATAATCAGCAAGGGGTGGGGCTTATTGATATTATTGTTTCGATTGCCATTATCACCCTTGCATTTTGGAGTTTTATTCAAATAGCGGTATTAGGTGTACGGGTTCAGCGAGAAGCAGAACGAAGGGAAACCGCTATTTTTCTTACAGAGGAAGCGATTGAAGCGGTACGCCTTGCGCGAGATGAGAGCTGGTCTACTAATATTGCTCCTTTGGCTCTCGGTACCGATTATTATGTTTCGGCGAGCGGAACGCAGTGGCTATTTAGTACAACCGATCCCGGCCTCATTAACAATCTCTATACGCGGACAGTACGCTTTGATCGCGTGTTGAGAGACGCAAATGACGATATTGCGGCTTCGGGTACGGAAGATACCGATACGAGGGAAGTGACCGTGACGGTGAATTGGGGGAGTCCCTCAAAAGAGTATCAAATCATTACCTACCTGACTAACTTTCTTTTTAACTAGGAGCGACACCAATATACGAATCTCATCCGAATGACACCAATGACGACACCAATATACGAATCACACGCGAATGACACGAATAATTATTCGGGTGGGCGCATTCGTGTTTCGCGAGTGCGAAGCGCGAGCGAGCGCTATTCGGGTGCTTTATTCGGGTGGGCGCATTCGGGTGCCCCGATCCGCCTACAGCGGAGAGGGTTGCGCTATTCGAATGCTGGATTTACCCTTGTCGAGATGCTCGTGTACGTGGCTATTCTTACGATCATTCTTGCGCTTGTAGTTGGCCTTATGTGGAACCTAATCCGTTCTTATACCCGGTACCGAGTCGAGCGGGAAATTTCGACAAATGTCCGCGAAGCAATGAATTACATGATCCGGGAAATTAAGTCAGCACAAGGGGTATACGCTTCGACAAGCGTATTTACTTCTCACCCGGGGCAATTGAGCCTTGAGACGCGCGTGAGTGTTCCTGCAGACGAGACCACTACGTTTATAGATTTCTATATTGATAACGGACAACTACTTATCAAGCGTGAGGGGCAGGATCCTTTTGTAATAACATCTGACAGGGTTAGTGTGAGCAATTTAGTTTTTACTAATTTTACTAACCCTACTATCGGAGAGTTGGTCCGGCTTGACCTGACCATTGAGCATCGTGAGAATACTTCCCGTTTCGAATTTCAGGCCCAGCAAAGCCTCACCTCCTCCGCAGCGTTACGAGGACAATACTAATAGAATTTTGAAGTAAGAATTATGAAGAACGATATTTCGAATTCTCAAACCGGGCAGGCCCCCCTTCGCCCAAGGGCTTCGGAAGGGCAGGCGGCGATGATCTTAACCATTGTAGTTCTTTTTATTGGACTTCTTATTACTTCATCCTTTATCTTTTTAGGGCTTCGTACGGCGGCAATAACAAGAAACCTTGATTATTCAGTAAAGAGCTATTATGTGGCAGAGGGGGGGATAGAAGATTTACTTTTGCGTTCGAGAACGGTGATGCTTCAGATGCCTGCTTCCGCAACAAGTACACTGATTGTGGGCGAGGGGGTGAGCACGAGAAATTACACTTCAGGAGGAGGGGGTTCCCAAACCTATACTTCAGAGGGGGATGTGAATAGCCGCTTTCGTACGATATCCGTGAGTACAGCTGCTACTTCCGAAGTAGAATTTAATTATGGAGTACAGGTGGGAGATCTGGGCTTGAGTATGGATAGTACCACAAGAATAAATGGAAACGTGTATTCTAACGGCGAGATCACAGGATCCTCTAATGCGCGGATATTCGGTGATGCATTCTCTGCCGGTGCCGCAGGGAGAATCAGAGATATGAGTATTTTACTTGATACGAGTGGCGGAGGAGGAAATGCATATGCCCACTTTATTAATGATAGCGGGATAGATAACGATGCCTTTGGAGACACTATGATCGGTACGAATGTAGGAAGAGATGTTGATACGCGCATTTTTGACGTCGGCGATGTCGGGAGAGACGTAAGCGCA
Source organism: Patescibacteria group bacterium (assembly GCA_018609185.1). Taxonomy (GTDB): domain Bacteria; phylum Patescibacteriota; class Minisyncoccia; order JAHCSD01; family JAHCSD01; genus JAHCSD01. Next base: position 543 of record JAHCSD010000060.1, on the reverse strand, counting down.
GATTCAATCGCCAATTGTACGGTAGGGAGAGATGCCTATGTGGATACTGTTGCGGGCAGCTGTACCGTTACGGGGGATACGTTCCCGTGGGGAGGCGCCCCACCCGCAGACCCCACCGCACAATCTTTCCCCATAACCGACACTCTCATTGATGCCTGGAAAGCTGCTGCTGCTGCGGGCGGTACGATTTTAGGCTATACCCTTGGAGGGAACAGTGAAGATTCGCTGGGACCCAAGAAAATTGATGGGAACATGACGCTTACGAGCAACGCCATACTGAAACTCACAGGGACGATTTGGGTTACCGGAGACTTACGGCTTGAATCGAATGTGATTGTGTATCTTGACCCCGGGTACGGAGGTTTCAGTGAGGTGATGGTGGTAGATGGAAAAATATTTTTGGATAGCAATATCACACTTTGTGGTTCTGAAGGGTATAAAAAGATAGGAGAATGCAATCCGACGGTGGGGAGTTACATCATGCTTCTTTCTACAAACGACTCCATCAACCCTGATGATCCGGCGATTAGCTCTTCTAGTAAT
>JAHCSD010000059.1 GCA_018609185.1 Patescibacteria group bacterium | reverse complement strand
GATCCGTCTCATTCGTCTCCACAGCTTCAATCTTATCAACCACGTCCATCCCGCTCACCACTTCCCCAAACACCGTATGCTTCCCGTCGAGCCAAGGGGTGGCTTCGGTGGTGATAATAAAGAATTGGCTTCCGTTTGTATTTGGCCCGCTGTTAGCCATGGCAACCCGCCCGCGAACAATCTTATAGCTATTAATTTCGTCTTCAAATGTGTATCCCGGGCCACCCGTCCCGTCATCCGTCCAATCGTCATCTTTGCTATTGGGATCTCCTGTTTGAAGCATAAAATCTTTAATTACACGATGGAATTTAACCCCGTCATAAAACCCTTCGCCGGCCAACTTCTCAAAATTTTCAACCGTCTTTGGCGCGGCTTCATCAAACAACGTAAACTCGATAGTGCCAAAATTAGTTTCAAGAACCGCAACGGTGTCTTGGGATACGGTCTGGGTATTCTCCCCTTCCGAGAAAAATCCGGATGAAAAAGCCCACCATATGCCACCGGCAAGTAAAACAGCAGAAACCCCTAATCCAATCATAAGGAGTCCTTTGTTTTTGTTGCCTTGACTCTGTCCTTTTTCGGCTTTCTCGCGGCGTCGTTCTTGTTTAAGTCTTCTCTGTTTTCCCATGTAATTTATTATATGGTACCGAAGGAATTTTGTGAACCCCACACATAATATATTATGTGTGGGGCAAAGAACACAAAAAGAAGAAAAGAACGCAAGGGGTTTATCTTGCGTTCTTTTACTGATCACTCAGCAAGGTGTTCATCTCGTTAAAAACCCGCAGAATGTACTCTTCGAGCCGAGACAGCTCTTCGGATGTGGCCCCTTGTCGTTTAGCGTAACTCACAGCTGGCCCAGGCGAACGAATACCCATGTGCGCGCAGTCTAAAAGATACCCTGCGCCCGAGGCAACAAGCTCACACTCGGATGTACGTCTCGTGCCATTGAGCAAGTAGTCGGCTGCATGAGCAGCCTCGTGGCTTAGGATGGAATAGCTGCGGTAGAGAAGACTGACCTTGAACCCATACGAATTCCAGCAGCCGCCTATAGTGAACGGGCGATTGAAGGCATCAATCGATTCTCCTAAATCCTTATGCAACCAGACCGAGATACCCAACGCCTTGAGTAGCCTCACTAATTTCCAGTAGTGCTGCACATGGTCTGGCCGCTTTGCCTTCCAGTAGCCGCCCCCGTGAACTCTTCCGGTGTAGAATGCCTGAAGGAAATACCCCCAGGCGCGTTCCCAACGCAACATCTTTGCCATGGGATACCTCCTTTCTTATTTAAACACAACACGAGACCACCTTGCTGATGTGGATAAGTTTTTATTTCCTTAGCTCATACAGGAATAGAAAATTTTGGCTGATTTAGTCACGAAGACAAGGTCAGCCGGCCCTCGCGACCCGGTTGTTCTGGCTTCCCTCTTCAGACCCGAAATAGCCAGATATCCGGATAATCCTATCTATCGAGGTCCGACCTCGATAGATAGGATTTCGGGAAAATTATACGTTATACACCCCACGAAGACATATGTGCTATCTGACGTTTTACTATTTTTGCATATGTCATTGCTTGATAAAGCGTATTCACTTTTCCGTCGAGCTGCGCCTCATATACTCCGTGAAGAACCTTCCCAAACTCGGGAGCTGGCTCCCAATGAAGATATCGAATAAGGTGACGTCCCATTAAAATGGGCTCTGATTTTTCTTCTTTTACTCCCAATGTTTCCGCCTGCCTCAAAAGCCATTTACCTGCATAAAATTTCCGGTTCGGGATTCCCCTCCCCTTATAGTCCGCTTCCGAAACAAGGACCAGATCAGAAATACTGCTATTTCCGAGCCGTTTTGCAAGTCTTCGAATGGATCTTTCAAGATTTATATTTTTCTTCTTTGCTTCTTTGTATAAAAAGCGCGGAGTAAGATGATCTCGAACGAGAGGAACGATGTGCTCTTCGAGTTCCTTCCCAAATTCCAGGCGCCTCAAGAAAGAACGGGCGGGCTCTTCCCCGGCTTCCTGGTGGCCATGAGACCGGATTCTTCCGTCCTTAAACTCGGTGGTCGTTGCCTTCCCGAAATCATGCACCAGAGCCCCAAAAATAATTATAAGCTGTCTTGATTCCGACAGACGTTCCCTTCGCGCAATACGCGCGGCTTCGTCCACGGCCTGCATCGTATGCTCAAATACGTCTCCTTCAGGATGCCAATCTCTTTCTTGGTGAACTCCGATAAGAGCGTTAATTTCGGGATGCAAAGCCTCAAAAATCCCTAAGTCGCGCGCCACGCGAAGGCCAACTGAAGGACGCTCGCTTTTGAGTAGCAACTTCTTCCATTCTTCGGTAATTCTGGCCTTGGGAAGTTCGTGGAGCTGACCTTGCATGCTTCGTGCAAGACCCTGCGTCTCCTCTTCCACCGAAAAATTAAACCTCCCGGAAAACTGCATAAGCCGAAGAACGCGCAGGGGATCTTCTACAAAATGTTCGGAGTCGGTCGCACGCAAAACTCGTTGTTCAATGTCGCGCTTCCCATTAAAAGGGTCAAAAACCTCTCCTGTTATGGGGTCTTTTGCCATAGAGTTTATGGTGAGATCGCGCCGCTTTGCTGCTTCCTCGACGCTCATAGTGGGGTCTCCTTCAACCACAAACCCGCGATGCCCTTCGGAAATTTTAGAATCTTTACGCGGAATACTGATGTCTAAATCTCCAAGCTTAAAGACTCCGAACTGCCGACCTACGGCATTTAGTTCCCCCATATTAATACCCTTCAATATCTTTTCAAGCTTTAACGCGTCCATCCCATACACCTCGATGTCAAAGTCTTTGGATTTTATCCCTATCACCTCATCCCGAACGGCACCGCCCACAATAAGAGCGCGTCCGCCGGCGCTCTGAATTTCTCGTGCAATAATCTTAATTTTCTTATAGGTAAAACGCATTAACCCTCCATTATACTCCAAAAAAAGAAAACTGTCAACTCCTGTTGACAGTTTTCTAATATTAGGAAGTCCGACTTCCTGCGGAAGTCGGACTTCCACGAATTGTTATTTCAACGGCAACGTGAACCAAAACGTGGTTCCCTTTCCCTGTTCTGAATGAAAGCCGATGTCTCCCCTGTGCCCAGTAATAATGTTTTTAATGATAAAGAGACCCAAGCCCGTCCCTACGTTCTTTGCTTCTACCGCGTTAGAGGCTCGATAAAACTGGGTGAAAACATATTGTTGGTCTTTTTTCGGAATACCTATTCCGTTATCCATAACCGAAAATCGAATCTGTTTATCCTCTTTCTCAAGTTTAACCAACACGTTCCCCCTTTCCCGGGAATAGGTAATCGCATTATCAATAAGGTTTTTGATTGCCGCATGGATGGCGCGTTTGTTTACCCTAAGAACTATTTTCCTTTGAGTCTTGGTAAGGTTGAGGGTTATCTTCTTTTCGTCAATCTGTTTCTTGTATGATGTTATTATTTCCCGGGTGATAGACGCAATATCAACTTCGACTGCATTTCTTTTTTGGTAGGTGCCAAGTCCGAACTCTGCAACCGTCAGAAGATCGTCTGCAATTACCACAAGTTTTATGGTATTGTTAAAAATATCTTTTATTTGCTCCTCTATTTTCGATATCGGAACCCGGGTTTTTTGACTACGGATCAGGTCAACCGACCAACGGATAACGGAAAGCGGGGTACGGAATTGATGAGAGGCGGTTGCAATAAAGGTGTCCTTTAACTTTGAAAGTTGCTGTTCTCGTTCAAGGGTTTCCTGAAGAGCTTTCGCGCGGATTTCAATGTCATGAAGCCGCTCAACTTCTTTGAGGTCTTTTGCCATTTTATTAAAGGAGTTTCCTAATTCCTCAAGCTCATCTTTGGTATTAATTTTAATCCGGTGGTTAAAATTCCCTCTCCCAATAATATTCGCGCCCTCTGAAAGTTCGTGAAGAGGCTTCGTCACCCGACGCACGAGAAAAATCGTAATAAATATAACCGCAACAAACGTAATAACGGCAAATAAAATTGTTCGAGTAATTAAATCTCTTACCACACTCATTGCATCATCCCTCGGCCACTCTGCAATCATCACCCAACCCAAAAGCGAGCTAACCTTCGCAAGCGCCATAACTTCTTCGCCGAATGCGTTCGTATACGTGTCGGTTCTCTCAAGCTGGGGGATGCCTCGAATATTCCTCATATAATCAATAACTTCTTTCGTCTCTGATTCAAGTAACGCGCTGCCCTCAAATGAACCCTCTTTTCTTGAGTGAGCAAATATATTCCCTTCCTGGTCAACGGCCAGAATATATCCTCTTTCATTCGGACCCAATCGATCGCGAGAAACGACATTCTGCAATTGTGACATGTCTACCACAACCCGTAATACGCCCACCATATCTTCAATCTCGTTTAAAATCGGATAAGCGAGAGTAATCTTGGGGACGCCCTTCACGTAGTAAAAGGGGCTCTGGTATTCGCCTTCTTCTATTGCCTCTTTAATCGCCTCAATAGTATACAATGGCTCAAGAGACGGATCGGCCAGTTCCGGAATGGTGAAAGGGAGCTCTCTTCCTCGCGCTCTTCGAAACACTTGTGTTCCGTCTATGGTCAAAAGGGTGACGTCTTCTACTGATAGACTTTCTTCAAGCACTCCTCGCACAAGAAAGTCCCGGCTGGCATCAGAAATTTTTATAATATTGTCGTAGTAGGGCTCAATTTTGTAACGGGACAAGCCGCGGATATCCAAGATAAACGTTTCCACTTCCCTGATTTTTAACGAAATAAGTTGACGCTCTAAATCAAAAACGGCGTTCGTTCGAACGCCGTTCACAATCAACACAACAACCGCTCCCATTGAAACAATAATGGCAAGGGAGAGCGCAACAAATACGAGGATAAACTTTTCTTGCAAGTGTAGTTTAAATCCTTGGATTTTCATTATCTTGTAGGGCTCTAGGGCTCCTACCCGGTGATGGGGTCTCCCGTCTGATAGTAATCCCGCTCCGTCT
>JAHCSD010000005.1:368-16308 GCA_018609185.1 Patescibacteria group bacterium | reverse complement strand
AATAAGCCGGTCAAGACCGGCTTATTATTTTTAGGTTGACCTCAAGCCGATTTTTTGAGATGATATAGTTAGTTCTTTTAAGGAGAGTGACATGCGGCTCTGGGCCTGGGAAAGATTAGAAGAAGAGTTCGGGAGATTTCCTGAGCTATTGGAGTCATATAAGAAGCTTCCTTCCAGCTACACTACTTTTGACGAATGGCAAGAAACGGATGATAAAAAGTGCGATATTATTGCAGCAGTAATTGGTTGTAAGTGTGTAAAAACTATCAAAGAACAACAGCGAGAAGCTATGGCGTATCGGCGAACAGTGTGTGCTACTGCGGAAGAATGGATTGAGCGATTTTCAAATAGCCCCGATTATGATGGACCTATTCGTCATATAATCCGGCGATATGCAACAAAGAAAATGTGCCATAGAAACTGGATAGGAGCAAAAGCAGGAGTTCGTTGCTACTGCGATACACATAATCACTAAAGCCAGTTTGTTCTGGCTTTTTTTCTTGGGAGGGTTGATTCCTAGTTGGTTTTGTTGTTTTCTTATTCTCAAATTCTTGAGAATTTGAGAATAAGAAGGTTGGCTCTGGAAGATTGATTTTGAGGCAGTTTTTTGCGATGATGGATGAGTATGAAACAACGATGCGATTGGGGGTCCGTTAACGAATTGATGGAAGCCTACCACGATACCGAATGGGGGGTTCCGGCGCACGATGATCGGAAACTTTTTGAATATTTTATTCTTGATACGTTTCAGGCAGGACTTTCCTGGGCAATTGTTCTCAAAAAGCGCGAGAATTTCCGGAAGGCGTTTGATAATTTTGATGCCCGGAAAATTGCCGCGTACGATAGCAAAAAAATAAAAGCGCTTCTTGCAGATGCAGGAATTATCCGTAATCGTCTTAAAATTCTTGCGGCAGTTGAGAATGCAAAGGCGTTCCTTGCCGTTCAAAAAGAATTCGGAAGCTTTGACGAATATGTCTGGCAGTTTGTGGCAGGCAAGCCTAAGGTTAATTCGTGGAAGAAACTTGCGCATATTCCGGCACGCACCCGCGAGTCGGACGAAATGAGCAAAGACCTAAAAAAGAGGGGGTTCAAGTTCGCGGGTTCGGTCATGTGCTACGCATTCATGCAGGGCGCAGGCATGGTAAACGACCATACCATAAACTGTTTTCGATACAAGCCATTATCAAAGATGCACTAGGGTTCTAGAGTCCTAAGGAGCAATAAAGATGGACATGAAAAAACTTGGGATGTTTCTTTTCCAAATCTTAAAAAAATCGCCAACATCCTTCGATATAACTCGGGATAAAAGGCGATTTTTTAATATGACAATACGTCCAACGGCTAACAACGACTGTTGTTAGCCGTTAACGCATTTATCATTCCGAAGCCCGGTTTTGGGTTTCTATGAAATTGTTAGTCTAGCGAACTTAATAAAAATACTTGACAAATTTAGCATAATATGCTATAATTGAAATAGTAGAAACCGAGGTTTAAGAACGCATTAGAAGGAAGAAGGAGGTAAAAACGAATGAAGGGAATAGCGTTGTTCCTGGGCATCTTTGGGGCATTGCCCCTTATGATTGGGGCTCTTCTCCCCGCTGGAGTCGTACGGGCAATCATCATCTTCTGGGAAGGCGGTAACGGAGATCCATGCTACCGAACGGCCACTTATCTTGATGGAAGCAAGGATTGTATCGTAGGTCCTTCGGAGCGAGCGGCAAACTATGCATTTTTCGGTGATAGCGTGACTTTCCTGGATCGGATCGGCGCTGGCTACTCGCTTCTGGTGCCGGTACTCATCGCTATCGTCCTTGTGGGTGTAATTGGGTTGATTCTCTATCAAGCCTTTGTCGCCACTCGGAAGACGAACTCCACCGCACCACAGAGGAGATAGCCCAAACAGGCTCCTACAACTGAATACAAAGGGTTAGCCAGCTCCCAGCAAAGCTGGCATTTTGTTTACCTCAAAACCCATTGAGCTATGTGGATATAACTTCAAAGATATGAGGGAATATCTTTATATTTGACAAATTAATAATTCTGTAATAGAATGTATGGTTCGGATAGTTAGTTCCTTGAAAGGAAGACTAAAATGAAAGAAGATTTCCTTAAAGCGATTGCGGAGAAAGCTGTAGAGCTACCCAGTATTCAGGAAGCCATAGAGACACTAAAAGAAGTGGTGATCCCCGAATTGCGAGATCAGACACTTTACCTGTTCGTAAATATCCTTGTCCAAGCACAAAAGTATCAAGATGCTTATTTGGTTGCCGATCAGATCTCCGATCTCTATTTACGTTGGAAATCTGGTATTAACGTAGAGCAGAGCAGAGATCTTCAGGGAGTTAACGACGCCCTAGATCGTCTTCAGAGAGATCAGCAATATGCAAGGAGTTGGTAAGTGAGGGTAAAAAAGGTGGCAACCAACCCCGTACAATTCTATACGGGGCACGCACAGAAGCCGCCGGGTACCATTCGGTACCCGACTAGTCCTGCATCGAATGATGCGGGACTTTTTCATTTCAAAACGCTAAAACAAATTCCAACGGCTAACAACAGTGGTTGTTAGCCGTTGGCGTACTTGTCCCACACATAGAAAGTACCGGCCCGCCAGAGACGGGCCAAACCTGCGAAGCAGTGCTTTCTATGTGTGGGATTGAACGAAGCTCGGTTTCGGGGTACTAAAAATAAAAGATACAAAACATTATCTAGCCAGCCATTTAATTGACAGAATTTAAAATAAATTGTATAATAGATCGTTACTACAGAAACATCTATATTGATAAGGAGGTAATGTTTTGACTGTTAGTGTTAATATGGAACTTCTCGAGAACCTTTACGAAAATTCTCGATCAGGGATTCTCAAATGGAAAAAAACTAGTTCCGGGAAATCAGAAGAATACACCGCAAGGCTTTCAGAAGACGCTTGGATTCGAATATCTCATCAGTATTCGGGCCCCCTATTTTCCGAGAATATAATTCTTGAAGTACACCATAGTTCTTATTCAAATTACTTTGGAATGCGGCTTTATAGTGAAATAAAGGAAGTGGCAAACCTTCTTAAAGCGCTCTTTGATCTCGTTGCTCAACGTCCTAGCACTGAGTCGGTTTCAGTAATTGAAAAAATATCCGGCTATGTTTCCGTTGACACCGCACTTGTTATAGTCGAGCAGGCGTTAGGGAAATATAGAATTCACGAATCCAATGAAGAAGTTTCGACCGACATTCCTGAATGGGCCCGCCGCGCGTTCCCAGATGAAAGTTAAATAATAAGAAATCAGCCCCCCAAGAGATCTCTTGGGGGGCTTCCATTTTAAGCAACAATGTTTCCTTAAATTTCAACGGCTCACAAACATGCAAGCCGTTAGAGGTATTTGAGCGAAGCCCGGTTTTGGGGTATAGTGGAACCGTATGCAGAAAGCATTGAAAAATTACGCATTTATAGATAGCCAAAACTTGAATCTGGGAATCCGGGAACTTGGATGGAAGTTGGACTTTGAAAGGTTTAGGATCTATCTCAAAGAAAAATATGCCGTTAAGAGGGCATATCTTTTTCTTGGTTACCTTCCGGAGAATCAAGATTTATATAATTCTCTTCAGGAATATGGATATGTTTTGGTTTTCAAACCTATTCTTAAAGCAAAAGACGGCGAGGTAAAAGGGAACGTAGACGCTGATTTGGTTCTCCAAGCGATGATCGATTATAAAGAATACGATAATGCTATAATTGTTACGAGTGACGGCGATTTTTATTGCTTGGTTAAATATCTATATACGAAGAAAAAACTGGGTTTAGTTTTAAGTCCGAATAGGGAGAGATGCTCTACGCTGTTAAAAAAGACCGCTCGAGAAAAGATCGTGTTCATGAATAATTTAAAGCAGAAACTTGAATACAAAAAAAATGAAAAAGCACCGCCCAAGGACAAAACCAAAAGAGGTGCTAATTCGTCGTGATTCTACCCTTATTATACTCTTTCCATAGACCCCTGTCAAGGGCACCATAAGCGAATGGTATTTGCGAGACGAGGAGAAAACCACAACGGCTCACATAGTGAGCCGTTAAACGTATTTGAGCGAAGCAGGGTACCGGCCGGTACCCTGCGAAGCCCGGTTTAGGGGTATAGTGGAGGGGTTTTTTGTTCGGGGGCTTGACAAACATTCTTAGAAGAGTATAATGTTAAGATATGGTCGATTATCTGCATAATAATAACATATTTTTAATATATATTAAAATTTATGAAACGGGCACCAAAAAATGAAACAAAGAGGGAAAGATTTAAAAGGTTGGCCTCGCCAAGAACCAACATGGTTCTTAGGCGTTTAAAGGTACTCGGTAATTGTTCAAATCGTCAGATGTATGAGTATGATGAGAAAGATATTGGTAAGATCTTCGGCGAAATTGAAAAAAAATTACGAGAAACCAAGTCAAGATTTCACTATTCAAAACATAAAGAATTTAAATTATAACCCAATATGAATATGAAAAAGGTCAAGGAAATTACGAATGTAGAAATTGTGTTATACGCTTTATATCTTTTGGGTGGAAACACAGACAAGGTATTTACCGAGGATATCGCTTTGAAGAGCTTCGAATTGTCCTCGCGACGCTTCTCGTGGAGAAGGCATTCCGAGTATCCTGACCTTGAGTCGGTACGAATTGCTTTGTTCGATGCTCAGAAGAAAAAAGTGGGCAGCCTCGTAGTCGGTAGGCACGGGAAAGCAACTGGTAGCAAGGTATCCGACGGGTGGATTTTTACCCCAGAAGGCATTGTTTGGCTTGAAAAGAATAAGATCCGAATTGGTCGAATCTTGAAGGCGGGGGAGGCGGTGGTGAATAGAACAGAGGTAGACAAGAAAATTTCGGAATATAAAAACACGACGGCATATAAAAAGTTCTCACAAGGTCATACTTGTTATGGTGTCGAGGCCCATGAATTTACTGATTTTCTCGATGCCAGTCTCGATACTCCTGCAACAATTCTTCGGGAACGAATGCACAAGATTCGGGCCCTTGCCACCACCCAAAAACAAAAGGACTTGATTCAATTTCTTGATTCATGTAACGAGCATTTTGCAGATTTGCTCAACAAGTAATTATATGTTTGCATTTTCTGTTAACAAAGAAGAGTTTGGTAAAAAGGAAAGCTTCGAGTTCGACTCGCGATATTTCCTACAGACAGCAGAAAGAGCGATGAAGGGCGATATCGTTCGTGGTTTGGTTGAGTTAATCACAAATGCCGATGACAGTTACGGGTACTTAGAAGGCCGAGGGGTAAAAGTTGATGGAGAAATATTTATCTCGATTGAACGAAGGAGAAAAGGAAAACCGACGATTATAAAAGTACGAGATCGTGCAGAGGGGATGGAACTAGACGAAATGGTCAAAAAACTAAAACGAGTTGGGGGGCGGACCAGCAGATTTATGGAGACCAAAGGACGCAGAACTCGGGGTCTGATGGGAAGGGGGAGCAAAGAATGCGTGGTATTCGGGAAGCTTAAATTCCAATCTATTAAAAACGATTTATACTCCGAGGTGCACCTAGAGAAACCTGCCTCATTTACCCGAATAGACTCTAGAAAAGCACACCACGTAGATCGATTAGAGCTTGAGATACCCGAGGGACTGAACGGTACCGTTGTTACGATAGAGGTGAATTCAAGGATTAAAATTCCGTTGCACGAATGGCTTGTCGAGAATCTTCCTAAGTATTACAGCTTACGCGATATTACTTCCTCTTCTTCGAGGAAGATATTACTTTTTAATGCCAATAGGCCTAAAAATAAACCCGCAAAATTAGTATACCGGCTCGGTGAGGGAAATGTAGTTATTGATGAAAAGTTTATTGTTCCCGGTTATTCTAATGCTGAAGCCCACCTTTTGGTTATGAGGGCGGAGAACAGGATAAAACTAGACAATTCACCATATTGGGAAGGAGGAATTTTAATCAAGAGCGGATATGCCATTCACGGGATATCTTTTTTCTCAAGAGATATAGAGAATAATCCCTATGCCGAATTCTATTTTGGGAGACTCACTTGTCCCCATGTTGACGAACTTGTTATCCAATATGAGGACTTTGAGGATCAGGACATAGAGCATCCAGAAGAAAATCCTCTAAGAATTATTGATCCTTTGAGAGAGGACGGGTTGGTCAACGATCACCCATTCACAAAGGCATTATATGGAGAGGCGAAGCATCGACTAAAAGAGCTGCTTAAAAAAGATGAAGAGGCCAAAAAAAAGAAGAAGAGTGATATTGAAAATAAAAAGACGACAGAGCGTTTGAAAAAACTTGCCGGGGCTGCCAGCAGGTTTATAAAAGAAAAAATGGAAGAGCTGGGGGATCAAGAGGAAGAAGCAGACGTTGATTTCACAGATCTCCCGGCCGGGGGAATGAAGATAGTACCGGGCGGTGCCAATATCGTCTTGGGTCAAACAGTCAAATTTTATATATACATTAGAACCGGAGAAGATGGTCCGAAAGATAAGCACGTGGTTATTTTAAACGACTCAAAGGACATAGAGATTAATACGGAAGTTGTCGAGCTTATTGATCGGGGAGAGGGTATCTATTCAAACTTCTTTTCGGTGAGGGGTATAAAATGTTCTGATGATATACGGCTCAAGGCTACTTGGGGACTGGCTGCTCCTCAGTATGTTTCGATTTCGGTTACGCCCCAAAAAGAAGTGCCCGAGCTTACAAACAATTTTTCTTTCGAAAAGGAATTTTATAATATTCGGGAAGGTAAAAAGAAAAACCTTCTATTATTTGCAAAATGGCCTGACTTTATTCGAGGAGTAGTAATGGCGACCGTGAGTACCGAAGCGGGTTCTTTTGAGGTTTTGAATAAACGGGTTAAAGTAAAATACGATTCTAACCGTAAGGCAGGGGTCGGAACTGTAAATATTGTTGGAATGAAGGAGGCTAAACCTGCAACCCTGAAGGCACAATTGGCGGGCGAAGAAACTTCAACAAAAGTAAAAGTGGGTCCCAAGAAAGAATGGGGGAAGAATATAACCATAAAGGTTGTTGATGAAGATTTTGGAGAACAGAGGGCAACGTGGGATAAGAATGTATTGAAGATCGCTGGTCGTCACCCAAGTATCCAACGATATCTCGGGCCAGCAGATGATGGTTTTCCATACCAAGTTTCTTTGCATTTTCGTCTTCTCATAGCCGAGCTCGTAGCAGATAATGTCGCGAGAAGGATTTTGGAAGCGAATTCGGAACATGAGGAAATGGATGCTCCGGGGTTTTATAGAAAGCACCGGAGATACTTGAACGAGTTTTTAATCGTAGCTCATAAGCTTCAAATTGCAGAGAACGAGTTACTCAACAGCAAATAATCATTGTCGGAAAAACATGAATAAAGTTAATCTTAAAAAAATTACATAATTGGAATCATTATCCTGGCTGCGATAGCAGGCTATTCAGTTTCTTACATTTGGAATCCATTCACTTCGTAGGATGTAAATCTGCGCTTTCTTTTTTCTGAATTTACCATCTGTTTCAATAAGTTTTCAGAAGCCGCCCCTTTACTTGGTGGTTCTTTTTTTGTAAGATTATGAGTCGAACTTCAAATACATGGACGAGCCAAATCTCAAATCTAAACAATACTATATTGATCTTTATGACCGTCATACCGTACGAAAATATGGAAATTTTATTCTGAATATTAATTGGTACCATGGGAAGATTTTTTGCGAAAAACTTTTTTAGGCGTAAGCGAAAGGATCCGACGGGATCTAAAAAAACTACCCCGAGCCGTCGCGATACGCTTATTAAACATGGAATTGGTCAACGTCGAAAAGGTCAAAGACATCTCATCGTCGAGAAGCCCGACATAATTCTTTCTGAAAAAGCTCAGCGAATACTTGATTCTATAGAAAGCTCTTCCAAGAACATATTTCTCACGGGCCGCGCCGGTACCGGGAAGTCAACGCTTTTGAGATACTTTCGGGCGACAACGAAGAAGAACACCGTTTTTCTTGCGCCAACAGGAGTCGCGGCTGTAAATATTCAAGGTCAAACGGTCCATTCTTTTTTTAAGTTTCTACCCGGCATTACTGAGGACAAGGTGAAAAGAACACGGGGCAAGAGAGTTAAAATATATAAAAACATTGATATTATAGTCATCGATGAAGTTTCGATGGTTCGCGTGGATCTTTTTGATTGTGTGGATAAGTTTTTGAGATTGAACGGCCCGGATCCGAAGAAACCGTTCGGGGGCATTCAAATGGTTGTAGTGGGAGACGTATATCAATTGCCTCCCGTTGTACCCAACGATGAAAAAGCTTTGTTTGAAACATATTACAAAAGCCCTTATTTTTTTGATTCAAAAAACTATATTGCTGCAAAATTCAGTAATTTCGAACTTACAGAGGTCTACCGGCAGTCAGATGAAGAGTTTATCGAAATCCTCGATGCAATTCGGACATGTAATATTTCTGAAGAGCATATATCGAGGATAAACCAACAACTGACCGAGAATGAGAATGATCATGAGAATAATTTTCATATTTCCCTTGTTCCCACCAATGTAATGGCAGATAATATTAATATTCGTAGACTTAATGAAATTCGCGGCGTAGAGAAGGTGTATGAGGGGGATATTGAAGGAGAATTCCGGGATAGAAATCTGCCCACCGCACAAAAATTAACCCTCAAAGAAGGTGCGCAGATAATGCTTCTGAATAACGATCCCAAGGGGCGATGGATTAATGGTGATATAGCGCGGGTTGTCCGGTTGGATATTATGAGTGTCCGCGTGGTTTTTGAAGACGGCTCTTTTGACGATATAGGTAATTTTAAATGGGAGATGATTCGTTTCGTCTACGATGAAGCAGAGGGAAAAATCCAGTCTGAAATCGTAGGCTCATTTACTCAAATCCCCATACGTCTTGCGTGGGCTGTGACCATCCACAAAGGCCAGGGCAAAACATTCGACCGGGTCATTATTGATTTTGGAAGCGGGACCTTTGCCTCCGGGCAGGCTTATGTCGCCCTAAGCCGTTGTCGTTCGCTTGGGGGGCTACTTCTAAAAAGTCCGCTTGAAGAACATCACATCTTTATTGATCGTCGTGTAGATGAGTTCATGAAAGGACTAGAAAAAGGAATCAGAAAAAAGGCTGATAAAAAGATGCCTTAAGACACTAGCCGGAGCCCGGTGAGTGACGGTATTAGTTATCGCACCGGCATTCTTACCGGTCAGTTGATGGAGCGTGGGGGCGGGGAAGAACTGTTAAATCTGGTAAAAATAGGATAGCGTTTATATATGCAATCACGTAATGAAAATTTAGAAAAAACATTTTCCGTATCCGAATACATAAAACATCTTAATGATATTCTGGAGCAATTTGAGTTTAGGATCAAAGGAGAAATCTCTGAGTTAAATATCTGGAGTTCCGGGCATGTATATTTCACGATTAAGGATAAGGACGAGGAAGCTGTATTGAACTGTATTATATGGAAGGGTAACTATAAGATGTGCGATATTGAGTTTGAAGTCGGCATGGAGGTTATAGTAACCGGCCACGCTAATATCTATGCCAAAAGTGGAAAATTCTCCTTTATAGCCGACACCGTTGAATTAGTAGGCGAGGGTGCGCTCAAAAAGGCGTATGATGCCCTGAAGAAGAAATTAGAGGAAGAAGGGTTGTTTGGCGAAGAGCGTAAAAGAATACTTCCCGAATTTGTGCAAAGAATCGGTCTTATTACTTCCAAAGAGGGAGCGGTCATACATGATTTCGAGAGCAATCTCAATAAGTACGGCTTTAAAATTATTTTTGTAAATTCCAAGGTCGAAGGTCAGACGGCCTTAAAAGATCTCTTGGCTGCGATCCAAACGATGAAAAAACAAGACATAGAAGCTCTTGTTATTATACGAGGAGGAGGTTCTTTAGAGTCGCTTCAAGCTTTTAATAATGAAAACCTTGTACGAGCGGTAGTTGATTTTCCGGTACCGGTTATTGCGGGCATAGGCCACGATAAGGACGTTCCTCTTGTGGCCCTGGCTGCTGACTATATGGCTTCAACGCCCACTGCCGCGGCATTAATTGTTGGGAAGTCGTGGGACGAGGCGTTTGAGAAAGTAAGGGAGTTTACCAATATAATAAAAATCCTAGAAGGGCATATACAGCAAGTTGGAGAAAAGATTGATGACCTTTGGGGGAATGTGGTAGATTTATTCAGCGATACTCTACAGGGCATTTATCAGAAGCTTGAAATGGCCCAAAAAGTCGTTTTACTTAATGACCCCAAAAGGCAGCTGCATCTTGGATATTCAATAACCCGTCGTAACGGTAATATCGTAAAGCAAGCCAAGGAGCTTAAAGCGGGGGATATAATCGAGACTCAATTAGAAGAAGGAGAAATTAATTCAAAAGTAAAGTAATATGGTCCAAGCTAAAAAACAAAACCTAAAAGAATATTTAAAACAGATCGAAAAAATAACCACCTGGTTTGATGCTCAGGACGAGATTGATATTGAGGAAGCACTAGAGAAGGTAAAACAAGCCACCAAATTAATCAAAGTTAGCAAAGATAAGTTGGCTCAAGTGGAAAACGAGTTTAAAGAAATAAAGAAGACGGTTAAGTAATAAAGCAAATGAGACACGGGGTGAAACACCCTCAAAATCTGTCTCATTTGTCTCAATTGCCCCGAAATGACCCCCGACCCACGTGCCTAAAAATCGCTCTGGAAAAATCCTCAGAAAAGTCTTATACTGTCTAGTATCTGGGGGTATTTGACCCGACTGGCCCGCCACGACAATCTGGTATCGAGCATGACCCACATGTCTCGATAATTGAAAAACAACAAACGGCTGTATAGTCGTTTGTTTTTATTAAAAATCAATATTCTTTCTTGGAACAAGCTCTAATCTTCCTTCGCAACTACATAGTTTCAGCGGCAACACCAACAATTCTATTTATTTTCGGAATTTTCGTGTTAAAATATATAAGGTCGGATTATACAAAAAATGAGGATATCCAAAATATGATGAAGGGAAAAAAGATCTCAGAAGAACTTAAGCCCTTCATAAGGTGTTCTTAAGTAATGCTCATCGTAATGCCTAAAAAGAAATTCATCAAAGAGATTCATAAATCAGGGCAGATCTGCCTGCCTGCTGCAACTATTGGAAAATTAATGAATCTTTCTCCAGAACGGGTTTCTGACATGCGCTTAGCCCGCATTACTCAGGAATTTGCCAGGGGCTTTCATTTTCTGAAAAACTACGGTAAATCAGCTACCTTTTTTGGTTCAGCAGATGCGTGGCAGGAGACAAGCATTATAAAGAGGCAAAAAATCTTGCCTTCTTGCTTTCCAAGGATGACTTTGCCATTATTACGGGCGGGGGTCCTGGAGTGATGGAAGCTGCTAACAAAGGCGCAGCAGAAGCTGGTGGGCAAAGTGCGGGCATTAATATCCGGCTAGATCGCATCCAGAACGTGAACCCGTATGTAAAAGAGTCCGTATCCTTTCACTATTTTTTTACAAGGAAGGTCATGCTTGCTTTTGCTTCAGAGGTGTACATCTTTTTTGAAGGAGGATTTGGAACGTTAGATGAGTTTTTTGAAATGATTACTCTTGTGCAGACAAGAAAGATTGATCCTATCCCCATTGTATTGGTGGGAGAATCGTACTGGGGCCCTCTGCTAAAATGGATTGAAAAGGATTTGTACCAAAAGAGAAGGAACATAGATAAAAAAGATATTAAAATATATCGTTTGGTAAAAGACACCAGTGAGGCAGCCAGAGTAATAAAGAGGCTGGTAAAAAAAGATAGTATTCGCACCGTCTAATCCTTGACTTGATTACTTTGAATGGCTTTGTTGCATAGATAATTTTTAAGAAAGTGGGCCCGTATCCTTTACAATTAGGGTTTGACCAGGAAGCTCTGCAGAAAGTAGCGAAAACAATCAATAACAAACAGTGTTACGACAAAAGAAAAGGCCACAATCTCTTTCTAGAACGGCATACCGGCTGTTTATCCGCCGAAGCTTTAGCGTGGGGAACGTCCTATCCAAAACGAAAAACCGCCGCAACGGCGGTTTTTCGTTTTGACTAGATGCAAAATAGTTAGCAAAAAAGAACGAAAAAACCTACTAGATAAAATTCCTAACTATCCCCAATTTTTTCTATTGTCGCCGTTAGCTGGTTCCGTCGAAACGATCTAAAAATTTTGCCGCCTTCTCTTTTCCTCCAAGCCCAAAAGCGAGCGCGAGCGTAATAACCACACCCGTGAACAGGATTTCAATAAGACGTTCTGCGATACCGAGCTGCAGCAACGCAGCCAATGCAGCAAAAATGACAAGCGCCCACCGTGCAATATTCCCCAAGAGTTCCGGCGATTTAATTGATGTACCAGATGTTTTGAGTCCCGCTACGACTAGTTTTTGAACAAACTGGCCGGCAATCAATCCAACTGCGAGAATGATAACTGCAACGATAACATTCGGTATATAGAACACAATTTCGTTCAGGAACTCGGTAGCGCGAGATAAACCAAGGATATCCATTGCCGCCATAAGGAATGCGATAAGGAAGAACCACTTTACTAGTTTGCCAATCACTTCTGAGAAAGTAAAACGCAATTCCAAATTTTCAAACATGCCAGTCAACCCCATTTTTTCAGACAGCGTATCTATCCTAGCTAATTTGACCAATCGTTTGGCAACCCCCCCAAAAATTGGAGCAACAATAAGACCCAGAATAAAAACCAGAAACGCTCCTAGAAGCTCCGGCACGAATCCTATTGCATTGTTCCACAAATTAATAAGAGAGTTTGTTACGGCTTCCGAGAAGGAAGCCGAGAAGAAAGTAATGTTATTTGGCATAGTGATAATTGAATTTTATACCGTTATTTATTGTTGGTTGTGTCGACCTTATTTATAATCTTTATTTTACACTAATTAACACGTTCATACAATCAAATGCCAGTTTTGCCAGTGCTATAAAAAAAGTGGATCAATATGAAACGTTTGAAACGTCCATAAAAAAAGGATCAATATGTCAGTTTTGTCAGTCACAAAAAAAGAGAAATATGCTACATTTGCTACACTTTTTAAAAAAGACAGTATGACACGTTTGCCACCCACATAAAAAAGCAGAACTGAAATGATACATCTGATACATCAAAAAAGTGGATCAATATGTTACGTTTGTTACGTCTATAAAAAAAGATGGTCGAAATGCGACCCTTGCGACCTCAATAAAAAAAGATGGCTTAACACCACCTTTTTCTTGACATCTATCTCTAAATTGCTAAACTAAAATATCCCGATGATGGGATAGGTTCTTTGAGAAGGAGGAAGAACATGAAAGACACAATAGAGGAAGAAATCTGGCTACGATTGCTTGATAAAACTGTTTCTGGTGAAGTCGTCTGGAAATATAACGAGGCACGTTGTTCATTTCAAGCCATAATAGGAAACAGCACCTTTCGCCTCAAGTGGGAGGATTGCCGTATTATGCTTAGGGTAGAAGACAATCAAGAATGTCTACTCGGCATATTTGATGCAGAAGTTCAGTGGTTCTGGCAAAATCCACCAGCCAAGAGTCTTTATCGTTATCTACAAAAACATCTTGAATGGATAGCAGGAACGATAAAAACAATCCCAAAGCAAGACATACTGAACCTTATTAATCAAAGCCAGTAACCAACGAAGGGGGTGAAGAGATAATGACGGGCGTATTTCCTTGCACCGTTTGCGATACAGATTTTGAAAGTAGTGATGCCTTAGCAACATATATTGTCCCGATCTTCAGTCGTAATGATAAAACAGGAGCCGAGGAAGAGGTTAAGGGCTGGAATTGTCGTATTAGACAGTGTTCTCCCTGCAAAGAAACCTTGGGCGAACCCCTAAAGACTCTTCAAAGACCATACAGGTTGAACTTGGCAATTTTTGCCAATTCCGATAAGCCAATTGTCCTAAAGGGCTCTTACCCAAGAGATTAATCCATAAGCCAGTAACCAATCTGGCTTTTTTCATAAATTAACCCAATCTGACACCACGTGGCTCAAGCTGGCATTCGGGAAACCTTCGTGGTACGCTGAAAATAGGTTCGAAGGTCGTCCAACAGCCCCCGCCATCCTTCGCCAAGGCTTCGGAATGGCTTGCCATTTTGGAGTATTGGCGAAGAATAGTTGGGGTGGAATGGTATTCTCGTCCTTCGTTAACCTCCTTCGTCAAGACTACCGGAAGGTCAAGAAACTTCGGAACGACAAGCGAAGCATTGATCTAGGATACCCAGGTCTCCTTCCGTAGCTCGAAGAGCGAAGGAGGACCCCCTCCGCATCTATTGACAAATTAACGATTCTGTAATAGGATGTATGGTTCGGATGGTTTTTTAGGAAGGAGGACGTTATGCCCGAAAAGCCACAAGATGACCAGACATTGGAAGAGCAATCTCAGGAAGCATCCCTCAAGACATTGCGTGAAATAATTGAAAACCAAGGAATTCTTCCTAGCAATATAGTTCGTTATATTTTGAACCAAGGAATTAACGAAGATGGGAATGCCGAGATAGCTTATTTGCTTCCTATACAAGGTAAAGACCTCTCTTTTGCCCCTGATGGGAATCTGATAGAACCCGCATTGAGAATAACTGTTACCCTATCTTGAGTAGGAAAGAACAACAAAAGAGCGTCGAACCAATAAGCCAGTAACCAACCTGGCTTTTTCAATAAATTAACCCAATCTGACATCGTATGGCTCACGCTGGCATCCGGGAAACCTTCGTGGTACCCTGAAAACAGGTTCGAAGGTCGTCTAAGAGCCCCCAGAGGACGGGATTATACTATGCTCGTCATGACATTCGACCCCGTCCTTCATAAATCAATGAGGGGGTGGAGTTTCTTACATATCGCTCCTTCACTTCGTTACACTCAGTGTAAACTTGCTCAGGATAAACTGGGCGGTTTTTTGTTTAATCATAGATATGCTATGATTAGCTTATGAAAAATATACTTATTATCGGAGTAGTAATTTTGTTTGTTGCGGCCGGTTATTTTATCTTTAAGGGTGGAGGCGGAGAAGAGCCGGACACAACGCCTCAATTAGGAGTACCGGCTCCTGGCTTCGAATCGGTTCCCGAAACAGTCGTTGGCCCCAGCGGAGATGAAGAGCCTTTATCGGGCGCGTCCCAGGCGGAAGAGATCAGTATGGTGTCGGGAAACTTATTCTTTGATCCTAAAGGCCTTACTCTTACCAAAGATCAGCCGGTTAAGATTACGTTCTCCAACAACGGCTTCCACACTTTCACCATTGACGAATTAGGGGTTGACCAATCCCTACGAGGGTCAACAGCAACGGTAGAATTTATCCCGACTAAGACGGGGACGTTTGAGTATTACTGTACAGTTCCCGGGCACAAAGAAGGTGGAATGTTCGGATCGCTCACGGTAGAGTAAAGAACTATTCTATTCCTGCGGAAGTTAAACTTCCGCAGGCTAAAGGAATCTTCCGACCCCGTCCTTCATTAATCAATAAAAGGCGGAGCTTCTTACATATCGCCACTTGGGCGGTTAAGAGATACTATTTTTGTTTAGTCATAGGTATGGTCAAAATAGATTATTTATAATAGAGTAACTTTGGTACGAGTTTTAGTAGTAATTAATAATAGATTATGCCAAAAGACCAAGATCAAAAAAGCAAACATATTTGTGGTTTATGGGGATTTTGTAACTGTGGTAAAAACACAGGAACGTTTTGGGGGATTGCGTTTCTTGCAGCGGGTGTGTATTTAATAGCCAAGGCACTTGGTATAATTACAGCCAACATGCCTTTCTGGGGTATATTGTTTCTTTTATTCGGTTCCTACATTCTCTATAAAAAGTTAGTCCGGAAATAGTATCAAGATTTAATTTAATAATCTTTACAAGCTACGCCCTACAAGGTGTTTTTGTTTTAGTCATAGATTTGGTAGAATTAAAGCATGC
>JAHCSD010000005.1:0-358 GCA_018609185.1 Patescibacteria group bacterium | reverse complement strand
GCAATGCATTGGAGCACTGGGCTTCGCTTCGATAAATAGATAATACGGAGAAGCAAGTCTCCGTAGGAGACGCAGCCCCGTACCTCAATCAAAATTCCAAAAATTTTCATTGATGGTTCGGGGTTGTAGCACCGGGGATGAAGGATCCGGAATGGAACAAATTAACACCGGAAGAGACGCGTGTGATGGTTGACAGGGGAACCGAGCCCGCATTTAGCGGAGAGTATGAGGGGTATTGGGAAAATGGTGTATACGCTTGCCGTCGCTGTGGGACGCCTTTGTATAATTCAAATGATAAGTTTGACGCAAAGTGTGAATGGCCGAGTTTTGATGATGAAATTGAGGGAGCGGTAAAGCG
>JAHCSD010000058.1 GCA_018609185.1 Patescibacteria group bacterium | reverse complement strand
ATCTGGGCGTTAATTAGTTTTTACTATGCGGTCAAGGAAGGAGAAGCGAGCCGAGTTGTTCCTGCAATCGGCGCTTCGGTCGCGGTATTTGTTTTTATCCTTGCCCGTTTTCTCGTCGATGAACATCTGGGAATAAACGAGGTATTCGCTTTTTTCTTCCTGGTTATAGGCGGTGTTCTGGTGTCCCTTCGTATTACGGGGCGGAGCCTTCATTTTAATAAAAGAGAGCTGCAATTTATATTCTTCTCCGGGTTTCTGTTTGCCCTTTCGTGGGTTCTCAAGAAAGTGGTATTCATCGACCAAAACTTTGTTATAGGGTTTCTTTGGATGAACTTGGGAATGTTTGCAGGCGCCATGTTTCTTCTTGTTTCTTCATACGCGCGAGAAGAGATCTTTTCACGGCCCGCAAAAGTTCCTGCAAACAAAATTGCAATTTTTCTTCTTAACCAAGGCGCGGGGGGCGTGGCTTCCGTGTTCCAAAATCTTGCGGTGGCTCTCGGAAGCGTAACAATTGTCAACGGGCTTCAAGGAGTGGAGAACTTTTTTCTCTTGGTCATTGCGTTTATCTTAGCCGTAAGGTTCCCCAAAATTTTAAAAGAAGAATTTCACGGATTTGTTGTTTGGCAGAAACTGGGCGCAGTGGCTTTAATTAGTATCGGTCTTTTTATTCTTTCGGTAAATGTATTATAAAAGCCTCAAGAGTAACCCTTGAGGCTTTTCATCCTTTGGAGATTAATACGGAATGTATTCCGGAGGCGAAATCCGTTCGAGTTCTGATGCATCAACCGGTTTCTCGATTCCGTCAAGCCACACGAACTGCGTTACGTGAGTAAGATCATCGGTAGTGTAGCTATTTTTTTCGACCGCAACGACTTTGCGGACTTCTCGATTATAGAGAACAAGATCGTCCCGCTTAAGCACGTCTTCAATGATGGTCGTGCGAATCATGCGCAACCTCCTTTGCAACAGACTGGATTATATGGAAAGGGTGAAGAACAGGAATTCTGGACCGGGACCATCATCCTACCCCAGTAGTATCTAACGGAAGCGCTCATTCCTCCGCCCGGTTCTAGGGCTCCACCCTTTCCATATTTCACATTATAGCATATCATGATAAAAAAGTCAAGATTTTTTACGAAATTAAAGAAGTTCCTCTTAGTTGTCCTTGGATTAATTCTATTGTTCATAATTGTTTTGTTTATTCTTTCATTTGGGCCTTTTGATAGAAAAGCAGAGAAGATCACGTGGGGTGTTACATTTTCTAAACCATATACTCAAAGCCTGGAAATTGATTGGAAAGAAGCTTATGTTGCCGTGCTCGATGATCTCAAAGTAAGAAACCTGCGTATTCCCGCGTACTGGAATGAAATGGAGGGACCCAAAGACACATTTTATTTCGAGGATCTTGATTGGCAAATTAATGAGGCCGAGAAGAGGGGAACAGAGATAGTTTTGTCGATTGGTCGGCGCCTTCCAAGATGGCCCGAATGTCACATTCCGCCATGGATCAGAGATGAAAGCGAAGAATTCCAGCAAGAACGCATTCTTATTATGCTTGAAACAGTGGTGAACCGTTATAAGGATCGTTCTTCGATCAAGGCATGGCAGGTTGAAAACGAACCATTTTTGCGTTTTTTCGGAATCTGTCCGAAACCAGACGAAGATTTTTTCAAAGCAGAAGTTGATCTTGTGAAGTCTCTTGACCCTTCGCGTCCCATTATCGTGAGTGACTCCGGAGAACTCTCTACGTGGCTTACTGCTTCGAAATACGGGGACATATTTGGAACAACCATGTATCGTGTGGTACCAAGCGCGCTTCGCGGAGGATTCACCACCTATCCATTACCACCATGGTTTTATCGGAAGAAAGCAAATATTGTGAATAAGTTTCGGCCGCTCAACGAACTTATTGTGGTAGAGCTTCAGGCTGAAGCATGGGCTTCCAAAAAGTTTATTGGTCACATGACTATTGAGGAGTCCAACGAATCAATGAGCCTCGAACAATTCCGCAAAAATATTCAATATGGGCGAGATTCTGGAATCGGTGAAATATATCTTTGGGGTGTAGAGTGGTGGTACTGGTTGAAATTACAGGGGCATGATGAGATATGGAACGAAGCCCAAAAATTATTTACCGAATAACCATGTTTAGAGGTTCAACCTCTAAACATGGTTATAGTAGTGGAAAAGATGAAAATAGCAGCACTTATAGGCGGCGGGGGGAGGCTTAAATCGATATACGAATGTTGTGAAAACGATCCGAGGCTTGAGCTTGTCGCGGTATTTAGTCATAAGAATGAGTCGTCTGGTATTGAGTGGTTGAAAGAGAAAACAGACGTGCCAGGAATTTATCTTCGTTGGAGCGAATGGAAGAAAAATGGAAAAACGCGAGAAGAGTATGACCAAGTGCTCGCAAAACATGTTTCAGAATTTCAAGCGGATTTAATAGTTGCCGCCGGCTGGAATCTAATCCTTTCTCCCGGATTTTTGGAATTCTTCCCCAATAAAATTATCAATCTTCATCCTGCAGTTTTACCGGACGGAAGAAGAGATACGGTGATTTTGTCTTCCGGCCTTGAGATCCCCGCGTTTCGCGGCGCACATGCGGTTCGGGATGCACTCGATTATTTCAAAAAGCATCCCGAAATAAAAACCCCGGGAACAGGAGCCACGGTTCACTATATGACAGAAGAGGTGGATGCCGGGCCAAACATTATAATCACCGAGGTAGATATTCTCCCCGGAGACACGGAAGAAAGCCTGCGAGAAAGAATCTTAAACAAAGAAGAAGAGCGAATTCTTTGCGAAGCAATTAGAGGGACTGTCCCTACAAATAAGGAGGGACAGTCCCTCCTGAGTCTCTCTATGAGTTAAAATAAGTATGAAAACCTCTTTTATTATTCCCGCCTACAATGAAGAGAAATATATTGAAGACTGCTTGAGGTCGATCTATAACCTCGAAGGAGTAGAAGACTTTGAAGTGATTGTGGTTGATAATAATAGTACCGACAAAACAGCTGAAATTGTAAATAAGAAATTTCCGCAGGCGAAAGTTATTAAAGAAATGAAAAAGGGGCCCACTTGGGCAAGGAAAAAGGGGTTTGAAGAAGCGAGCGGCGACATACTTGTTTATCTTGATGCAGATGCACGCGTACCAGTAGATTACTACAGGAAACTGGACAAATTCTACGCATCGGATCCCGACCTTGTTGGGCTTTCTGGCCCGTATAATTTTTACGATGTAGGTATGGGGGGTAAAATATTTGAATTTTTTATCAACCAGTTTCTCTACCCTTTTGTACAATTTTTGGCTAACAAGATTTTGAGAAAAGGGAGTTTATTTTTTGGCGGAGGATTTTCTTTAAAATCAAACGCCCTTAAAAAAATAGGTGGGTTTGATACTAATATCAAGTTCTATGGAGACGATACAGACCTGGGTAGACGGCTTTCTGATGTGGGGAAAGTAAAGTTTCTAAATACTATGTTTATATATAATTCCGCACGACGCCTTAAAAAAGAGGGCTTTCTGAAGTCCGGAGTGCTTTACGCCATAAATTTTCTTTGGACTGTACTTTCGGGACATCCGCTCAATTCAGAATATAAAGACATCCGGTAGGGGCTCTAGAGCCCTGTGGAAAATATCAGAAATATATGAAATAATATTAATATAAGAGCCCATAACATGTCTGAATCAAAACAAAACGAAATATATCTCGACAAAGACGGTATTGTTCGTGCCACCCTTAATGGCCGCCTCATTAAAGATGAGATTGTACGTTTAAGAGATGAGCTCCTTGAATTCAGAACGCAAATACAAGGAAAAAGGCTAAGGCTTCTTGTAGATATCGCTAATCTTAAGGGCATTTCTTTTGACGCAAGGATTGAGGGTATAAGCACCGTACGAGTGTTTGAAGAAATCGCGCAAGTCGCGATAATAGGGGCAGATCTTTTTCAGTCTATTTTGAGTTTTTTTGTTGTTTCACTTTTTGGGATTGGCCATAAACTCCGTCTTTTTAAAAACAGGGAAGAAGCAATCAACTGGCTTAAAGAAGAACAATACAAAGATACACACTTTATCAAGTAAGAACTTTAACAATTCTTGCAACAGATCACAGTTTGTGTAATAATGGGGAGTGATCTTTTACACGGACAAGGAGGGAAGACCCATGGCAAACGTCACCGCCTTTATTGGTACACAATGGGGAGATGAGGGAAAAGGAGCAATTGGAGATTATCTTGCGCAGCAGGCAGATGTTGTGGTTCGCGCAACAGGAGGAAATAACACCGGAAGAACCGTAGTAAACGAATACGGTAAGCTTGCACTTCACCTGGTTCCTGTGGGAATATTTAATCCTAAAACAGTTTCTGTGATTGCTCACGGGGTTGTGGTTGATCTTAAAAGTCTTTTTGTCGAAATTGCTTCTGTAGAAAAAGTTGGCGTTGGGGTGACCCCAGGGCGACTCCTTGTGAGCCCGCGCGCGCACCTGATAATGCCCTGGCATATCATGACGGATGAGGCGCAAGAGCGAAAACGCGGGAAAGAAAAGATTGGCACCACACTTCGGGGTGTGGGGCCATGCTATACAGATAAAATTGCGCGAACAGGTTTTCGAGTCGGTGATATACTGGAGCCCGATTTCCGGGATCGATTCTTTGAAACGTTTGAATCAAAACGTAAAATGCTCAGAGCTCTTTACGGGAAGAGAACACCAGAACATCTTGGCAGTAAACTTTGGGAGGAATTTGAAGGATATATCTTTCAAATTAAACCTTTTATTGCTGATACCACAGGATTTCTTTGGCGGCAGCTCGAACGAGAAGACAGCAGTATTCTTCTCGAGGGTTCTCAGGGGATTCTCCTTGATCCCGATTTTGGGATCGATTATCCATTTGTGACTTCTTCTGCCGTTACCGTGGCGGGGCTCAGCCAGGGATCGGGTATCGCACCAAACAAGATTGACAAAGTAGTCGGGGTCGTGAAGGCATATACCACGCGCGTTGA
>JAHCSD010000057.1 GCA_018609185.1 Patescibacteria group bacterium | reverse complement strand
CTCTTTATACACTATATATGTCTCGACGTCAACCCCGTTAGAAGTCCGCGCCAACGGCGCGGCAGTCGCCCGGGGCGACTTACTTTTAACGGGGTCAAGCTTCGGGAATTGTTTCTGGACAATAGCTCGCGCTCGAGACAATTCGCTCTTGTGGAAATTTGTCTCTTCTTCCGGCGAAGCAAAACTTTTGCTTCCGCCATACGCGCCGCAGTCCATATGATTAGTCAGAATTATTTTCTTTATCCCGTGAAGCTTTGCTGAAATCTCTAGGTTTCGGAGTACTACATCGACGAACGCCTGACTCTCGGGACTTACAATATTTTTCGCGCCACCAGCCAATGCAACAATATCAAAACTCGCAATTCCCAATTCGGTCCTCACCTTATCTAAAAACCCCTCGTGAAACCGAAAATCTATACAAGAAAGTACGAGCGCCTCACATGTGTGTACTTCACTAGTCATGGAATTACCTCCTTATTGCTTGTGTGTCGACGCCAATATTACTACTTCACTCTTCGGCCGCACTTCAATAAACCCCCTCTCAATTTCTACCTCTTCATCTTTCCCTTCTTTTCTGATTAAAATTTTTCCGGCCTTTAATGCGGTAATTAACGGAACATGATTGGACAATACCCCCAACCATCCATCCACGCCAGGAACTTGAATAGAATCTACCTCTCCCTCAAATAATTTTTCTTGTAATGTGAGAATTGAAAGGTTAAGCATTTTTTATATCTTCGATTGATCCTTTTAAATAAAAGCTTGATTCGTCTTTGCGGTCATGTTTTCCTTCAAGAATTTCTTTGAATCCTTTTACGGTTTCTTCGCGCGCGACATATGAACCTGAAATTCCTGTGAATACTTCCGCCACAAAGAAAGGCTGGGAAAGAAACCGCTGGATTTTACGCGCGCGCTCAACAAGAAGTTTGTCTTCTTCTGATAGCTCCTCCATCCCCAAAATCGCGATAATGTCCTGCAAGTCTTTATAGCGTTGGAGAACTCGTTGGACTTCTCGCGCGACTTCATAATGTTCTTTGCCCACAATCTTGGGGTCAAGCGCGGTTGAACTTGAGTCCAACGGATCAACCGCCGGATAAATAGCAAGTTCGAAAAGGCCACGTGAAAGCACTACGGTTGAATCAAGATGCGCAAATGTTGTTGCGGGCGCAGGATCAGTTAAGTCGTCCGCAGGAACATAAATTGCTTGAACTGATGTGATTGATCCTTTGTCGGTTGAGGTAATACGCTCCTGAAGCTCGCCCATTTCAGTCGCGAGCGTTGGCTGGTATCCTACCGCCGAGGGCATTCTTCCGAGGAGCGCCGAGACTTCGGACCCCGCTTGCGTAAAACGGAAAATGTTATCGATAAAGACTAAAATATCTTTTCCTTGGTCACGGAAGTATTCCGCAAGCGTAAGGCCGGTAAGCCCCACTCGCATACGGACTCCGGGCGTCTCATTCATTTGGCCAAACACAAGCGAGGTATTTTTAAGTACCCCTGATTCTTTCATTTCAAGGAATAAATCATTTCCTTCCCGCGACCGTTCGCCTACTCCCGCAAATATAGAATACCCCCCGTGTTTGGTCGCAACATTATGAATAAGTTCCTGGATAAGAACGGTCTTTCCTACTCCAGCCCCTCCAAAAAGCCCCACTTTTCCTCCCTTAATAAACGGGGCAAGGAGATCAACTACTTTAATCCCAGTCTCAAAAATCTCTGTCTTAGTTGACTGCTCGGTGAACGCCGGGGCCTTTTTATGGATAGAAGATTTTTCCTCACTTTGGATAGTTTCACCCCCATCAATGGGGTCACCCAATACATTCATCATTCTTCCGAGAGTAGTCTCGCCCACAGGAACCGCGATTGACTTTCCGGTATCTATCACTTCCGTACCGCGCTTGAGCCCGTCGGTTGAACCCATCGCAACCGCGCGTACTTGACCCGACCCTAAGTGTTGCGAAACTTCAAGAACCAGACGTTCGTCTTCGCCTTTTTTTATCTCAAGCGCATTATAAATTTCCGGAAGACCACCTTCCTTAAATTCTATGTCCACTACCGGCCCTATAATTTGTGTTATTTTACCTTTGTTCATATTGACAAATATTTAGTTATATGCTATAATGTAAGTATCGGATTTTTCCTGGATGCCGTTTTTAAACGGCAAGTGAAAGGAGGCCTTAAATGGCCGGACGAAAGAACTTCAAGGGACGTCAGGAAAAGCGGAACGAGACAGCTGATCTGCGTGAGGAAGCACGCGAAGCGCGTACGCCCAAACAGCAATTCGCAGTTCTCGACAAGCGCCTCGGCGTGAACATTGGGGCCAAGAGGGAACGCGTTCGCCTCGGTCGCGAGCCCTGGCCGACGTCAGTTAACAATTGAATATCGAGAGGCATGCCGGCTGGTTCAGAACTAGCCGGCTTTTTTTATTCTCTCTCCCAATCTTACAGGATAATTCTGGTATTGGTTTCAAAAAGCGTCTCCGCCTCCCTCTCCCCCCTAGAACTTGAGAATAGAACAAGGTGTTCATTTTCCTCGGGATGGCTACGGGGCACAATCAAAAAACTATATAAATAAAGGCGGGAACAATGAACACCTTGTTCTATTCTCAAGTTCCCTCCAACGCCTCTTTCCCCCCAACCACCTCCAACAATTCTTTTGTAATCCCGGCTTGACGGGCTTTGTTGTAGGAAAGGGTTAACTCATCCAAGATTTCTGAGGCGTTTTCTGAGGCACTACGCATTGCTACCATCCGCGCGGAATGTTCAGAGGCGTTTGACTCAAGAATGATGTGGTGAATTGCGACCTCAAACAACGAAGGCAATAAAGTTTTAAAAATTTCTCTTGGTGTAGGTTCCAATACATACTCATACCTAAATTCGCCCGTACCCAGCGGGGACTGTCCCCGCTGGGCGGGGACAGTCCCCGACTCTGAAAACTTGCCATACTCGGGAACAATTCCCTCGATTATTTCTTTTATAAAATTGAGATCAATGGGAAGAATTTTTCTTACTACGGCTTCCTGTTTTAAGGTCGAGATGAAGTTCGTATATACCACCCAGACTTCTCGGTATCTTTTCTTTTTATATCTATCTGTTATGAGACGGGTAACCGGGCTTGTTTGTTCTACTTCAACATAATCTCCAAAGTCAGTAAATTCAGCGCTTACCTCATACTCTCTTCTTTTGAAAAAGTTTATTGCTTTTTTCCCTATTACTATTAGCTCAGGAGTTAACTCCTGAGCTAATTCATGAGTTAACTTCTCTGCCCTTTTTAACACTGCTGAATTATATCCCCCGCAAAGCCCCTTATCGGAAGTCACAACAAGAATCCCTGTTTTATTAGATTCCGGGGCCTTGAATAACCAATGGCCTTCTGTCGTTTCACCTAAATTTCCAAGCATCTCAAGCGCTTTTATCGAATACGGCCGTGCGCCAAGTGCCACCATCTGACTTTTCCTCATTTTACTTGCCGAAACCGCCTCCATCGCACGCGTGATCTGCTGCATATTGCCCGTGGATCGAATGCGTCTCTTAATATCACGTAGCGTTGCCATAATGATTACGAAAAAATATTTTTAAATTCTTCGATCGCTTTTTTTAATTCACTTTCTAATTCTTCGGTCAATTCCTTCCCCTCCCGAATACCCGTAAGAAGTTTTGCGTGTCTGGCGTCAAGGTATTCCAAAAGTCTCTTCTCAAACTCCTGCACTTTTTCGACGTCTATATCGTCTAAATATCCGTTTACACCGGCATACAATATACTCACTTGTTTTTCAAACGGCATGGGCTGATATACGTCTTGTTTTAATAGTTCGGTCATGCGCTTCCCTCGCTCAATCCGTTTTTGGGTTGCCTCATCCAGTTCGGAGCCAAACTGCACGAATGCCGCAAGCTCTCGGTATTGCGCAAGATCCAGCTTCAATCTCCCCGCAACTTTTTTCATTGCCTTGGTTTGAGCCGAGGAACCCACACGCGAAACCGAAAGGCCAACACTAACTGCGGGTCGCATCCCTTGATAAAAAAGTTCGGGTTCGAGATATATCTGCCCATCCGTAATGGAGATAACGTTTGTGGGAATGTATGCGGTAACGTCGCCCGCCTGCGTCTCAATAATGGGAAGCGCGGTAAGCGATCCTCCTCCTTTTTCTTGGCTCAACTTCGAAGCTCGCTCAAGAAGCTTTGAATGAAGATAAAACACATCCCCGGGGTACGCTTCTCTTCCCGGAGGTCGGCGCAAGAGAAGCGACATCTGGCGATACGCCCATGCGTGTTTGGAAAGATCGTCATAGATAACGAGTGCGTCTTTCCCTTGATCCATGAAATACTCCCCCATCGCGCAGCCCGCATATGGCGCAATGTACCAGAGAGGGGCCGAGGCAGAGGCAGACGCAGAAACTACGATAGTGTAAGACAACGCACCGACCTCTTCAAGCTTTGCGACAATTTTTGCCACCTTCGACTCTTTTTGCCCTATCGCAACATAAATGCACACGGGGGTTTCAAAAGAAGAGTCTTGTTTTTGGTTGATAATTGTGTCAATCACAAGTGCGGTTTTCCCTATTTGTCTGTCGCTGATGAGAAGTTCTCGCTGGCCCCGCCCGATAGGAATCATAGAGTCAATTGCTTTGATACCGGTATGAAGGGGGCTTGAAACCGGTTCTCGTTCGATAACGCCGGGGGCAATCTTCTCTACCGGATAAAATGTCTCGGTTTGAATCGGTCCCTTACCGTCAATCGGCTCACCCAGCGCATTCACTACTCTTCCCAATAAAGCTTCCCCGGTGGGAACAGAAAGCACTTTGCCGGTTGATTTCACCGTATCTCCCTCTTTAATCTTTTCAAAATCTCCCAAGATTACCGCACCCACCTTGTCTTCTTCAAGGTTTAACGCAAGACCATAAATCCCATTCCCAAAATCCAACATTTCCGAGGCCATGACTTCCGAAAGCCCGGAAATCTCACACACGCCATCCGCAACTTTAATAACTTCGCCCACATGCGAAACTTCCGCCGTGGGCTCAACCGCAGAAATCTGTTCTTTAAGTTTTTGTATTAT
>JAHCSD010000056.1 GCA_018609185.1 Patescibacteria group bacterium | reverse complement strand
ATCGCAAGACCGATTCGCTCTGGCCACAGGTTTTAGGTGAGGCTGTGGTCGGAGAAATGACAGGTACAAAACTCAAGGTGTTGCCCTCAGACCAAGTTCGTTATGGCAACTGGAAAAATTTATATCCTGGTGGCGAGATTCTCTCTCGTGACACGGGCGCAACCCGCTTTTATGGGAGCAGCCCGTATGGAGATTATTTCTCTGTAACCAATCTCTCTTTGCAGTTGGCAAAACCCAAAGATACGAGACTTCCAAACGACGCCTTTGTCTTCGGAATCATTGAGAATGAGAAGGCAAAGGCATACTCTACGGATGCGGTAAAGGCGAAGGGAGAAGTAGAAGATGTGTTTGAGGGTGTGACGTTTGTTTTACGATATGAAAAGGACCTTGATGTCGTTCGTATGTTTAAGAAACTGTCCAATGGAGAACTTGAGAGAGTGAACCCCTTTTCTTCATTCTGGTTTTCGTGGGCAGTCGCCCATCCGGATACAGAGTTATATAAGTAAAAGGTCGGAATTTCTATTTACCCCTAATCGTATCTTAGAGTATTATGAACAAAACATTCTTAATTATAGGAGGTGTTGTGGTCATTGGTATCGTTGGCTTCATTGTGTTGTCAGGTGGAAATAATAATCAGCAGGCTTCTTCCCCCACCTCAACCACTGAATCCGCTACAACTTCGCAAACTCAATCACCCAGATTAGGAAAATCACCCGATTTCAGCCTAAATGATTCTGATGGCAACACCGTGAGCCTTGCTGATTTCAAAGGGAAAAACATTATAGTGAATTCTTGGGCGGTGTGGTGTCCGTTCTGTGTTAAGGAACTGAAAGAGTTCGCGAAACTTCAGCAGGAATTTAGTGAGGAAATAACAATCATTGCGATTGATCGAGCCGAATCTCTTGAGAAAACAAAAAGCTACACAGATGATCTCGGGGTTACCGATGATCTGGTATTTCTTTTGGATCCGGGTGACTCTTTTTACCGTTCTCTGGGCGGATTTTCGATGCCCGAGACTCTTTTCGTTGACGGGGAAGGAAATATTCTTTTTCACAAACGCGGCCCGATGACGTTCGATGAGATGAAGAGCAAGGTTCAGGAACTTTTTGAGGTATAAAATAACTTTTGTTTAATATATGCCTGAAGCTACTCCTCTCATTATTCCCGCTTTTATAGCCGGGATTATAACATTTCTTGCCCCATGCACACTTCCCCTTGTGCCGGCGTATTTGGGTTTTATAAGCGGTACGGCGGCTTCCGACCTTGCCGATCCCACAAAATCAAAGGGAGTACGAAGAAAGGTTTTCTTAAATGGATTATTCTTTATGATAGGGGTTACGCTTGTATTCGTCATATTCGGTACTCTCGCCGGGCTTCTTGGGCAAGCGCTCGCCCCATGGCGTATTTGGTTGACGCGCATTGGCGGAGCGTTCGTGATACTTTTTGGGTTGTACATGACAGGGATTCTCAAGATTTCTATTTTGAATTCCCTATTCGGGGTTAATAGAAAAGTAACATTGCCTTTCAAGATTCAAAAAGGCAACCCATTGAGTTCTATGGCGCTTGGGTCCTCCTTCGCTTTTGGGTGGACGCCATGCGTGGGTCCTATACTTGGTTCCATCCTACTTCTTGCTTCCACTTCAACCACCGCATTTCAAGGAGGATTTCTTTTGTTCGTTTTTTCTATGGGCCTTGCGGTGCCATTTTTGATAATTGCCGCAGGATTTGGAACACTTTCTACAAAGATACCAAAGATCACAAAGTATTTGAGGTGGGTAGAGATTATTGGAGGAATATTCCTTATAGCGTTAGGGTATCTCTTGATCACGAATAATTTCATCTTACTCATTTCCTATGGATTCCAATTTTTCCAATTTATTAATTACGAGGCCTTGTTAAATTATCTATAAGGGTTCTAGGACTAGAAATTAAAAAATATGCAAATTCTATAAGTTTAAAAAAAGATATTACAAAACACCATGGTCAAAACATTAAAAAAAGAGAATACTTCGACTTCGCTCAGCACAAGTAGAGAATTATATCAATGCGAAGAATGTGGTTTTAACTATACTGACAAGGAATGGGCAGAAAAATGCTTGCCCCATTAGATGCTTTGCTATCTAACGGGGTGAACGTGGTGCAAAGAGCATAAAAGCTGTAATTTGGAAATTACCAGTCACGCTGAGGAGAATAAAATGGGCTAGTCACCACCCTAGCCGAAATGCATGCCCCGTAGTGAGCTTTGCTCTACTACTGGGGTCAGGTGGTGGCTAATAATTGTTGTAAGTCTTTCATTATGACAGTCATCATGGATCATGGAAGAAAAACCCCCGAAGCTCACGGGCTTGTCGGGGGTTTATTCACGTTGAACTCTCCGGGAGTGTCAAGCTAGGGGCGGCTCCCGAGAAACCGGAATCCGGCATCCCAGCCATCCTCTGCCCAGCCAAGCGAGAGGCGTCGCCCCGAAGCGTCTCCCCAGAGAACGGGTGCGAGCCGATGGCTTGGCGGGAAGTACCAGAACGACCCGGGAGCAATTATCGGAAACTGTCTCTGGAGATCCCGCGTTCTGGGGGTTAGGCCGAGGGAAAGGAGATGCTCAATCTTTCCAGGGGTGATACCGCGAGCAAGGAATTCTTTCTCCACCTCCTTTGAGGTCATAGGCCTTGCAAAGTGAACAAGCTCAAGCGTTACTCTTTTTTTGCCTTTGCCCTCAATCGGGAAATGCTCTTTGGTAATGTCGGGATGCACCCAGTCGTACTTCCCTCTTCGAAGCATTTCCTTAAGGGTCTGCCCGTAGTTTACGGTAAGCGAGAGAACGGGAGTCGGGCTTCGTGACCAGAGAATAGCATCTGCAACCCGGTCCACAAGCGCTTTGTCTTTTACGAGACGCTCGAGATCTTTTTCGGTACCGCCGCGATCTCGGATCGCTTTCTCGATTCTCTCCCAAGCAATCACTGAAATATCTTTTTTGGCCATTTGAGACCTTCCTCCTTTCTCTTTTTGTTTCTTATCAAACGTTGAGTCGGGCCACCTGCAGCATTCTTACAATACCACACCGATAAACATCTGTATATTTTCAAACATCCCTCACGAGAGAAGGGACGCGAGAAAGCCGGTGGAAATGCTTGACATAGATTGAGCCTTGTGCTACGATACGCTGTTCCAATGATAGAACAAGATTTAGTTCTTTAGAAAGGAGGTGTCAGATGCTTGAAGAAATCCGTAAACGCCTGGAAGAGTATAAAGAACACTGTAACGACCCATACGCCTATGACCGAGGCGAGATAAAGGCTGTCCGGGAATTGCGATCCCACGCCCCAGAGGATATCGAGTTTCTACTCAACGAGATCACAAGACGTTCAAAATAGTTCATTACACATTATCCGTTAATGGGCCACTCAGTTCTCTAACTCCGTTTAGGGAGCCGGGTACCAGTCGGTACCCGACCAGTCCCGCATCGTATGGTGCGGGGCTTTTCATTTATCCTGAGCCTGTTTACACTGCCGTCTTGTGAAGGGCGAGCCTCGTCCAGACGTCGTCTGGTCGGGAGCTTGCCGAAGTGATAGAATAAACATATGGATCAGGAAACCTTAAACAAACTTGGAGCGCTTGAGAAAAAGATCGATGCAATTTACTCCTCGGTTGAAAAGACGAGAAAGTATTTCCTTTTTACTCTCATTATAACCGTTGTGATGATTGTTTTACCCATCATTGGGCTCGTTGTTGTTATCCCAATATTTTTAAGCAGTCTTAACCTCAGTAATTTGGGGCTCTAGGACTCGAACAGAATCAAGCTTAGAAGCTAAAAAATGAGACGATTTCGAAGATGCTTCGACGAAGGAGTAGCGGAGGCTACTTCGAGGAGAAGCAACGAAGAAATCGGCCATTTTTTAGCTTCCCTGCGGGCGGGCGCATTCAGGCAAGCTTCTTCGTTGCTCGTCGCTCACGTACCACAAGGGTACGCATCACTCCTCGCGCCTCGAATCTTGCCTGAATGCACTCCGCTAAATTGATTCTGTTCGAGTCCTAGAGTCCCAGCCCCAGACTTTAGTTAGACCTTGTGCGGGGTTGATTTGACAGGGTGTTTTTTTGGGGATGATGAAGCTATAGCCGAATTACAAAATGAATATCCAAAAGCAAAATGTGCAAAATCAATATATTTCCGGAAGTTGTAATATCGGTCAAGAAGAGACAAAGCGGCGTCTGGGGCATGGTTGGTTAGGGCTTGTAGTGGCTTTTATACTATTCCTACTATTTGTTTTGTTCGGGGTTCCGGCTATATGGCGATTGACGATCTTCTTTCCGGTTGCAATTTCAGCAAGCGGTTTTTTGCAGGCAAAAAACCGCTTCTGCGCATATTTTGGCCTAAAGGGGACCTATAATTTCGATTCGGTGGGGGCCGGTAATTCCGTAGAGCGGGCCGAAGACCGGGCTCACGATCGAAAGAAGGCATGGCAAATAATACTAATCTCTATTCTTATAGGATTTCTTGCAGCTCTTATTGCGTATTTTTTGTAAACCATGACTGTCATACATTCGCGAAAAACCAAATACTGGTCGGGGAGAGTTACAAGGGGGAGCAACGCGCTTGATCTGGAAGAAGGCGTCTTTACCTGGAAAGATCCCAAGCGCATTGCGCGGTCGCTCAAGCGGTCGGCCGAAGAAAGCACGCGACGCAAGGGAACGCCGTTTCATTCAGCCATGTCCATGCTTAATTTTTATATCAACCGCGCGGGCAAAAACCTGGGCGCGCGCCAAAAGGCCATTCTGCAAAAAGCCAAAGAAGAACTACGGTTGCTATTCTTACGAGGTTGAACCTCGTAAGAATATTGGAGGGGAATAACGTTTTTATATTAAGTATGAAAAAATCGCCATTATGGCGATTTCTTGTTTACACTAAGTTCTTCGAAGTGATATACTATCCATATGCCCGGTGCGACAACTTCGAAATTTAACGTTTTCGTTGATTTTCAAGGGTAAGCCCGGGTTACCACGCAATAGATTAACCCTGCAACTTCGGAGCTTGGTCTACCGATGAGACCGAGATATTCGAAGTTGTAGCACCGGGTATGAACAGTAAAC
>JAHCSD010000055.1 GCA_018609185.1 Patescibacteria group bacterium | reverse complement strand
TTCGGTTATAGACCGTTACATCTCTAAATAGCGCAGAACTTGTTCCGTGTCCGGTAAACATTGTTTGCCCGGGAAGACCTTTTCCGCAGTTGGGAACATTGAGAATTTCCCATTCCTCGGGTCCGGCAACTCCATCGCAGCTTTTCCAGAATTTAAGGTTATCTCCGGTGTAGCCCGGATTCTTCACCGTGTGTCCCATGCGGCCGTTTTCGACCATGATTCCTTTTTCAAGGCTAAAGTCGAAATCCCTGCGGTCTTCAGACATGCTCCACGAGTAAGTCCCGGTAAGCACGATTCCGTGGTCTATGCGTCTGGTGAGCGTTTCAAGGGATTCGCTATCGGCTCCGGGAAGGAGCGAGATGTTTGTCATGCGGATAAGCGGCATGCGGTTGAATGAAGAAGCTCGCATGGCTCCGTTGCTTTCCCGGAAATAGCTTTTTCCAAGAAGACGGTTCAGATGGGGGACAGTTTCGCGCGAAGTCAGGAGGCTTTCAAGAATCCCGTTTCGTACGAGATATACCTTTTGGGCGGGTGTTCCTTCGTCGTCAAATCCGAACGTCCCGAACCCATTTTGCAGGGTGGCGTCGGCAACAATGTTTATTTCTGGAGAACCGAATTGATACGTTCCGATCTGGCTCACAATGTCCGATATGAATGTTCCTCCGACATACGTCTGTTCGTATCCGAGAAGCCGGTCGCCTTCAAACCCATGGCCGGTTTCATGGACATGAAGCCCCAAGTGGTCCGGAAGGATAATTACATCCATAACACCCGACGGGCATTCAGGGGCGGAAAGTAGGGCTTCTGCCTCTTCTGCAAGATTTCGTCCTGCTTCGTCAATATTAATTTGGCTGAGAGCCTCGTAGCCCGCCTTGGGGTTTCTTCCAAAACCGAATGAGCGTTGCTGGACGTCGGAGCCGTCTGAGGCGATCGCGGCCATGCCAAACATGGTGTAGAGCGTTTGTTGTTCTATGGTTCTCTGTACGTCTCCTTCTTGAGATGCAAAGAATCGATGTATCCAGACGGAGCTTAACGAGGATTCGCGGACAATGAGCTTTGAACTTCCACGATTCATGGCTTCGTCTGCCCGAAGCAGTAAATCCATCTTTTCTTTAACAGAGACGGCAAAGGGATCAATTTCGTACGGCGTTTTAAAAATCTGAAGCCCTCCGCCGTTATCCGCGAGAGGAGCAAGCTCAATAGGAAACGTTCGTCCCCATGCGGATACTTTCGCCAGTTCCAGTGCTTCATTCACCGCGTTTCGTATTCGCGCAACAAGGCTGCGTTTTGAATTCTCGAGCCCGGCAACGCTGGAGAATCCCCACGCACCGTCTTTGAGCACGCGGACACCAATCCCACTTGTTTCGTTGCTGCCAGTGCTCTCTACAATGCCATTCTTTACTGAAATATGTTCGTTCTGAGGAACCATAATGCGTACATCCGCATATGCGGCTCCTCCGCGTTTTGCTGCATCAAGCGCAATATTTATCAGCTCCCACACACGGTTCGTGTCTATCATGCCTTCTCTCCTTTCTCGACTGGTTGTCAAAAAGCTTATCTTTTGTTTTTACATATTTTTTATTGTAAGTCAAGAGTTTACGAGAATATAGTCATCTTGGTGGTTTTTTGTTTACACTGCCGCCCCGAAGTTCTTCGGGGCGAGCCTCGCCCAGACATTGTCTGGGCGGGAGCCTGCCCATGTGGTAGAATTAACATATGCCCGGTGCGACAACTTCGAAATTTAACGTTTTCGTTGATTTTCAAGGGTAAGTCCGGGTTACCACTTAATAGCTTAACCCTGCAACTTTGGAGCTTGGTCTACCGATGAGACCGAGATATTCGAAGTTGTAGCACCGGGTATGAACAGTAAACCTATAAGGCCACGCAAAAAGATAAAGAATTTTTTTGGGGGGTTTAAAGAGTTTTTGAGGAGATATTCTGTTGTGGGAATTGCAATTGCTTTTGTTGCCGGGCAGGCGATAAATGATTTGGTTAAGAAAATTGTTGAAGGGATTATTACGCCAACCATTCAGTTGGTAATTCCGAATAAGGAGTTCCAAAGTCTCGTACTTGAAATTCGGGGAGTGGAGTTTGATATTGGAGGGGTTATAGACGCTACCCTTCGATTTTTCATTATCCTTTTCCTTGTTTATTTTCTTGTTCGCCTCATAATGAGAGACGAGGGGTTGCTTCCCGCGGGGAAGAAATAGTTTGCCCTTGTGAGACAAAGGTCGCTATCAGTAAATAATGTAATAGCGCAAAATTCATTTTCTTATGACTTCGAATCCAAAAACAATTATTCTCATAGGAGGGGTTGTGGTAATCCTTTTGATTGTGGGAGCGATGCTCGTAAGCGGTCCTTCTTCCGAACCTTCAGAAGAACAAGTTTCAGTAACCGAGCAGGTGGAACCTCCCGCTCCACCGGTTACCGGAAACGTTGATGATGTCGTTGACGCACTTCTCGGGGACGCACTTGAAGAAGAAACTGCGATAAACCAGCAGCGAGACGATACCCTTTTTGTAATCGGAGACGACCAGGAGGTAGATGGACTTAGCGCCTCGTATGATGAAAACAGTATTTAAAAGTACCGTATTTAGTATTTTAGGATTTTTCGTGTTTTCAAACGTGCTGGTTTTTCCTCCTATCTATGCACAGGAGGATGCCTTCGATAGGACAGGAACGGGAAGGGGGATCTGTGCTCGACTTGATGCCGCAAAGACTGAACTCGGCGATCGGTTAAGCTCGCGTAGAGCCGCACTTGGCGCAAAACGTGATCAGCTCCGCGATAAGTTTCTCGAGCGAAGAGACGAACGCCAGAGCCGCCGGGCCGAGCGTCGTGAGGTGTGGGCTGCGCGGTTTGAGGAACACTTTGCAAAACTTCGTGAGGGAGCCGAAACCGATGAACAAAAGGAAGCGGTTGAGGAATTTGTAGAAGCCATACAAAACGCAATCGTTACGAGGCGCGCGGCAGTGGATGCCGCAGCTGCTGCATACTATGACGGGGTGCTCGCATTACGCGAGAGCAGAAAGACAGATGTTTTGGCAGTGACAGGTACCTTTAACGCAGCGGTGAGTGCCGCGTTTGACGCCGCGCGTAGTGACTGTGATAATGGTGTTGCACCCGAAACCGTCCGAACCACACTGCGTGAAAGTCTTGCTTCTGCCCGCGATGCATTTGTATCAGATCTTAAGGCTGTTGAGAAACCGCGAGACGTGCTAGAACCACTTCGTACCACACGGCGAGATGCGATTCGCCAGGCAAACGCAGATTTTAAAGCTGAGATTGAAGCCGCACGAGACGTATTCAAGACAAAGCATGATACTGCAAAGGGGGTGTGAGATAAGAGACTTGCCAGAATCAAAAAATCGCCCCTTAGTCTCCTTGAGGACAAACGGGCGATTTTTTGCTATAATAGACATATAACAGTCGATATATAATAGTATTAAATACCTAAGAAAAATACAACCTATGCTACATTATATTTGTAATGGGGGATGTAAGGGAGTTTCAGATGTTCCTGGCACGTGTCAGGCCCAGGAATGTTCCAACCACGGTAAGCAGCTCGAAGAGTGTAACTGTACTGACGGAAAACATGGTTGGGAACCCGAAACTCAAACTGGGTCCCCCGAGGAACAAACCAATACAGAAGAGTAGCTACTCCTTCAACGTATTCCATGCTTTCTGATCAAGAACTACTAAAATGGTATAAGGTTTACGTTGACGAAGACGATATAGTTCATGTCGAGTTTTTTTCGCGTGGGGAGGATATAATATGAAAACGATTATTATTAATACACAAAGCAAGAAGCAGGTTGTCGATATTACCGACCGAGTTGAGGAAGTAATTCAGGAATATTCGGGGGAAGAGGGCACCTGCAATTTATTTTTAACCCACACTACTTGTGCGCTTACCACAGCCGATTTGGATCCGGGGACGGATTTAGATATGCTTGACGCATTTGAGGGGTTAATCCCGAAGCTCAAGTACCGTCATCCTCACGACCCCTCTCACGTTCCGAGCCATATTCTTTCAGCCCTTATTGGAACATCGCTTGTCGTGCCGATAAAAGATGGACGACTTGTTTTGGGAACGTGGCAGAGGGTGGTACTTATAGAATTCGACGGGCCGCGCGATCGCGAAATCGTCGTATCGTTTTTGAAATGAGAAAAAACACAAAAATTATCACGCTTCTCATATTCTTTATTATTGGGTTTGCAGCAGTTATCATCATATTTGATAAAGAAGGACGTATCCTTTCAAACATTATGCCCGAGGGAACTAAAATCAACTTTCTTGCTTCATCACAAAAACTGCCCGTTATCGGCAAGGCTCCGAATCTGGTGGGAATTGACGGATGGATTAATACTAAGCCGCTGTCTCCCGAAGACTTGAGAGGAAAAGTGGTGCTGGTAGATTTTTGGACATATACATGCATTAATTGCATCCGAACATTCCCGCATCTTTCCGCGTGGCATCAAAAGTACAAAGATAACGGGTTTATTCTTTTGGGAGTACATTCGCCTGAATTTGAGTTTGAAAAGAAAAAAGAAAATGTAGAGGCAGCAGCTAAGGAACATGGGTTAGAATATCCCATTGCGCTTGATAGTGGGCACAAGACCTGGAGGGCCTTCAATAATAACTACTGGCCCGAGCACTGGCTTTTAGACACTGAAGGGAATATCCGTTATCATTCTATTGGCGAGGGTCGTTATGCGGAAACCGAGAGCGCAATTCAGAAATTATTGCTTGAGGCCGGGCTTCTCACTATCGATAATGTGGCAGAAGTAAAAGAGCCTCTTCCCGGTGCAGATTTTTCGCAAATTGGAACGCCTGAAATCTATTTGGGGTATGCGCGTATTAACAACATCGGGAACGATGTGACAGAAGTTCGTCCGGGCGAACAACATACATTCCTCGAGCCTGAAAAAGTAAAGTCAAACCGTTTTTATTTTGTGGGTGACTGGAACATACAAATGGAGTTTGCCGAATTTGTTGGAGAGAACGGTAAGCTCATTATTCGCTATAAAGCAAATAAGCTTAATATGGTTCTTGAGTCGAAAGACACAACTGAAATAAGGCTCGAAGTAAAGCTTGATGGCGTTTCGCTTAATGAAAATAACAAAGGAAAAGATTCGGTATTGAAGGATGGGAAATCGTATGTAGGCGTGGGCGAGTCTCGGTTCTATAATATA
>JAHCSD010000054.1 GCA_018609185.1 Patescibacteria group bacterium | reverse complement strand
ATATGGATACTTTCTCGCTTATCGATCCGTGTAATTTACCCGGCGTGAATGTTTCGTCAGTAGAACGTCTCAAGGGATTTCGTCCAAGGATTGAATTGAAACTTGCAAAAACGTTCGCCGAAACGTTTGCTGAAGTTATTGGCGAAGATAATCTTATTTGGGAAAATTGAAAAAGGCTCAGAATCATTCTGAGCCTTTTATTGTTGACTATCTTAGGACTAAAATTTTCTGTGGGTTTTCTATTAAATCCTGCAATGCCCGGAGAAACAGTTTCGGTTCATGTCCGTTTACCACGCGGTGATCAAAGCGGAGTTTCACATTCATAAGCTTTTTCGCGCTATCGTATCCCGCTTCGCGTGGTGCTCCAAATGCAAGGATGGCTGCCGTTTTTGGCGCAATAATGGGATCGGGATATTCATCACCCAAAAACCGCTTGCCTTCCCATTCTACAGGAGTACCTGTGTTATTTACGATAAAGGTGAGATTGGCAAGATCTTGCAGCTTCAGTTTCATTTCGAGTGCCGCGGCAATAAGCCGTTCGCTTTCTCTCACAATCTCAACAAAATGTAATGTTTCTGCACGTTTTACCGAAGGCGTAACAAGCCCGGAAAAACCAGTCTTGGTTTTTTCCGGTGAAACGCCTACCGCTATACCGACATTCGCGTGATTGTAGAGACGTATTTCAGCGTTGCCATCTTCTTCATGCCAATATGCATTGAGGATGCGCAATTCGGGTTTGGCAAGAAGGTGAGCACACGCGGCAACAAAGAAGTGGTCAACTCGCAAGGTGAGACCGTGTCGAAGTTTGAACTCTTCTTTGAGCTCTTCCCGAAGCTTAAAGAGAGGCTTCGGGTTGAAATCAACCGCGGGAGAGGCATGAGGCCTGTTCCACGCTTCCTGCATATGACGCGCGGTTGCACTCTGCATCCCAAGCTCTGTAATTGACT
The DNA here is from genome assembly GCA_018609185.1 of Patescibacteria group bacterium. Classification (GTDB taxonomy): domain Bacteria; phylum Patescibacteriota; class Minisyncoccia; order JAHCSD01; family JAHCSD01; genus JAHCSD01. The sequence goes on along the minus strand of JAHCSD010000054.1, from coordinate 4,253 downwards.
CAAACGCTCCAAGGCCATCTTGTGGTGCTTCTGGTTTCCCACTCTTTTGCTTAGCAAAAGCTTCTACGTCTCGAACACACACCATGCTGCCCTCAGCCGGTTTAACCTGGCTAATGTCTATCCCGAGTTCCTTTGCAAGTTTTCTTGCTGCAGGAACGGCCTGAATGCCTTGATGAGATTCTGGTCCAGGAATTGCTGTTTTTTCAGAAAACTGTTTGATATGTTCAGCGGTTAATTCTTCTACATCAGTCGGCAGCGAGGCGAGAACGTCCTCAATCGCAACGCCGAGTTCTTTTGCCGCCTCTCGGGCAAGCGGCGTAACACGGACCGACGTAAGTTCTTGAGCCGGACCCTTAGCCCCTCCTTGAGGAGATTCGTCCTGAGGCGAACTTTCACTCTCTGTTTCGGGCTCAGTCCCGGGGGCAGCGTCTCCTTCTACCTCGATAACGCCGAGTGCGGGAATAACCAACTCTCCCACGGGGGTATTTTCTACGCCCCCGTTATTCCACGGTTCTCCTTCTTCATAGTCAAGGGATATAATCTTTCCGGCTACATATGCTTCGAGATCAGTAGTTACTTTTTCGGTTTCAATTTCACAAAGAGGATCTCCCTCTTTGATGTTATCTCCCACCTTAACTTTCCATTGAAGTATTTTTGCTTCCCGGAAGTCATCCACATTATAAAGACCAAACCCTAACACTACATCTTTGAAAAATCCAAACTTTACCTGCATTACGATTCTCCCCGTCTAATACTTCATTGCTTCGCGAATAACACGCGCAAGTTTGGACGAACGATGAATCTTCACTTTCTTCGGACGTCCTTTTTCATCTTTCTCATCTACCTCTTGAATTTCATAGGGAAGATTATCCCACGCCAGAACACGTGCAATCAAGGGAAATCCGTCTGAAGCTACGATCTCGATATTTGGGGTTCTCACGTAAGGAAGAATACTCTCTCCCCCCTCAATGAGGCTAGCCTTAATAGTTTGCCCGACCCCACCGTCTCTCCAGTCCTCATGCATGATGGTAAAACGCCCCGTCTTTTTTATAGACTCACGAAGCGTCTCTAAATCGGGCGGCCACACAGTACGAAGGTCGATAACCTCAACGTCTATCCCTTCTTCTTTGAGCGCCTCGGCTTCGTTCAGTGCGGCGTGTACACACGCTGCACCATACACGATGACAGTAAAGTCGGCGCCCGCACGCTTAACCTGTGCCTTGCCGAACGGAATAAGATAAGGTTCTTCGGGAATTTTGGAAGCAAACTGCGGGTCACTGGCTGCCGCAATCTGCAAGAGCACTACCACGGGTCCATCGTATTCGTGCGCGGCGCGCAAAAGACCAAACAAGTCATAGGCGTTCGCCGGCGCAACAATGGTAATACCCCGCATATGATGAAGAAATGCCTCTATCCAGGTTTCGTGGTACGGACCACTTCCGCCAGAGAATACAACGCCAGAAAGCGCTATGTTGGTAAGAGAAAACTTCATTTGCTTCTGGTAGTAGTTTTGAGACACCACCGCAAAAATAGAAGGAAATGCATCACTAAAGAACGGGGCAAACTGCTGGCCTTCGATTATGGGCCTTCCGCCGACAAGCGCACGTCCTGCGGCATTGGAGTGGATCGCTTCTTCAACAATCGGAGCATTAAAGAAGCGACGCGGCCCAAAATCCTCTGCAAGCTTCCTCGTCTGAACAAGGACTCCGCCCGTGCGTACATCCTGTCCGAAGAACGTGACTCGTTCATCACTGGCAAGAAGTTCACGAACCACTTCAATATAGGCATCTTGATACTTGATCTTCTTTGATGAAGAAACGTGCTCGGGAGCTTCAAGCGGCATGCTCCATTCCGGATGCGGAGGAACCACAGAGGAATTCTCCTTGTTGCTCTCAATGGTTACATCGGGTTCACTACTCGCTTCCCTGTAGAGCTCCCACATCTCTTGACGCGCGGCCCGCGTGATAGAAGAAAGTTCTTTCTTAGTGGCTATGCCGGATTTTATCAGTTTTTCTCGATATACTTTGAGCGGCTCTGTCTCCCAATGAGCTTTAAACTCATCAGGATCAATGTCAATAATTTTTCCAGATGACCAATCAGGCTCATAGTCCCAATCACCGTTTTCAAACGCATTACGCGCTTCCTTTACCTTTTTAGCATCGCGTTGGATCTGGTCCTCGTTGTGGCCGGTACGGCGGTAGGTGTGCGCTATGATGCGGGTAGCTTGCAAGTTCTGCGCCCTCCCGATCGCTTCAGTCACCACCTGATACACCGCCTCGACATCATCGCCGTCCACATCAACACCAACCATATTACCATACCCAAGAGCGCGCTTTGCGAGATCAGAATTTCCGTGTTCATCCGCGGGATCGGTATAGATGGAACGCTGGTTACACACTACAATTTCAATGATGGGCGATCCGCGAAGAACGCCTGTCTCTTTGGCAAGTTTGTCAAGAAATGGTTCGTATGAAGCAAGCTCTTCTTTGCTCCGCACACAGTTGCTTGCCGCAATCCAGGAATTGGCCTCAGACACACAGCCCTGCTGGTCTGCTCCTTCGCCAAACATGGCTAACCCCACGGGACGTTTCTCGGCCGGGAGATTCCGCCATTCATCTGTTCTTGCGATCTCATCCGCCATACCCACTAACACAGGAAACGGACGACCCATATCAGAGCACATCCAGGGCAGAAGCCTACACGTAAGACAGCCCCAATGGATATTCCCATCGCGGCCACGATCAAGGCTTGTGGCCTTTTGCAAAAAGTTCTTCATAATCTCGTACGCATGATTGTGGTCGTCTGACTTTGCTAATTCATCAAGAGCGGTAGCCAACCCCCAGATAGTTCTGTGATCCCCGTTCATGGGTGAGGCAACGAAAATACCCTTTTCATGTAATGCAAGTGCGGCGCCAGCAGCGATTGCTTCATGGCCCAGACCCGAGAGAAACGTACCGAAGATTTCCTGTCGGTGTAAAATCAGGACCTCAAAAAGCGCACGCGTCTTTGCCATCATCCGATATACTGTCAACGCCTTCTTCTTGGATAACACGGGTTTTTTGGAAACCATGCCCTTACCAGCCCCACTCTTACGAATCATAGCACATACCTCCTCTGAAAAATCTCAATCTTCAGTTCATTTTATTGAATTGTAAACGAACAGTATAATATATCACAAATTCTTTATTTTATCAAGGATTTGAAATCTTCCTTAACGATTTTCCTGTCATTTCCACCCCGCACTAGAGTAAAGCACGGTGCAGGGCAAACGCTATTTTCAATCCAATCGCTTAAGTTCTTTGCGCGTAACCTCACGGTCATCCCACGGAATACGCTTACCCCCTGCAACCATCATCCATGGCTCAGAGCCCTTTCCGGTGATGACTACGCAGTCCCCTGCTTGTGCGAAGGATAATACCCTACGAATTCCTTCTTTCCTATCTAAAATTGTTATGTGCCGATGTTTTATGGCTTGTGCTTGAGAAAAACCGGCTTCAATGCCTTGAATAATCAACCCGGGGTCTTCATCATACGGATCCTCGTTTGAAAGAACAATGTAGTCACATTCCTCTCCCGCAATCTTCCCCAACTCCGGACGCTTCCACTTATCTCTTCCACCTCCTGCGGCACCGAGTACACAAATTAGTTTCCCTAATTCCTGATTCCTAATTCCTGATTCTTGAATAGTTTCATATACATTTTTCAATGCATCGGGAGTATGGGCGTAATCGACGATTACTGTAAAAGGCTTCTTCTGAATAATTTCGAACCTTCCAGGAACTCCTTCCACTTTCCCCAACGCCTTTTTGATAATTCCCAAATCAATTCCCTGACTTAATCCGACAGATATCGCTGCCAAAGCGTTATATATGTTGAAACGGCCATAGAGTTTTAAATGGAATTCGGTATCATCGACCCGAAATTTTACCCCGCTAGAGAATAAATGATGACCTGAAACAGATAGTTCATCTTCGAGGTTTTTAGCTTTAGAGCTATAGAGCTTTATGGCTTTATAGCTGTAAGTGTATTTTTCATCCGCAGGAAATTGCAAAAAATAGTCTGCGTTATCATCATCTATATTCACAATAGAAACGGTCTTCTGCTTTTCTTTTCTTCGTAATGATCGAAAAAGTTTCCCTTTCGCGTTCCGATACTTCTCAAACGAACCGTGTGACTCAATGTGTTCCTTGGTTAAATTCGTAAAAACGGCGACATCAAAATCAATTCCCCAATGCCGCCATTGTTTGATTCCT